>JBAYCO010000386.1:0-4458 GCA_041668685.1 Victivallaceae bacterium
GGCAATATATAGAAAAAATAATTGAAACACCGGAAGAAGTGGATAGAATTAACGTCACAGTTTATCCAGCATTGTTCTATGGCAATACCAGCGTTTGGATTGACGGGATACAACTGGTTGACCTGGGACTGGCAAAAGCTGAGTTATTCGTCCCTAAAGTTACTCAAGCTCCGGTATTGGACGGTCAAATCAGAAAAGGCGAATGGGATTCCAGCGCTAAATCCGGCAGGTTCATGAGATTGGGGGAAAAGCAGCTGGCCTCCGAATCGACCCAGGCGTTTATGATGCGGGATGATGAAAACCTTTATGTTGCTTTCCGGTGTAACGAATCACAGCTTAATAAGCTGCAAGCCACTCATCGAGAAAGAAATTCAAAAATATGGGAAGACGATTCCGTGGAATTTTTTATTTGTACCGGAAAAGAACTGTTAAATCCCCGTCAATTTATCGTTAATTCAATCGGAACCTGCTGGGATACTCTTGAGGGGAGGGAAAACTCCTGGAAGGCAAGAGCTTATGTGGGAGCTGACTTCTGGTCGGTGGAAATGGCGATTCCATTTTCTTATCTGGAAATCAAACCGGAAGCAGGAATGATGTTCAGAGGACAGTTTTGCCGAGGGGAAAAACCGAATAGGGAAAACAGCGCCTGGCCGGCAATAAGTTCAGGTTCATTTAATGACTTAGCAAATTCAGCCCGGATCGTCTTGGGATCGTATCGGATGGTCGGCCAGCGTGAAATAACGGAATTGCTCAAAAAAACCGAAGGACTGAAAGTGCCGGAAGCTTTAGCCGGAGAAAAAGTGGATATTCTGGCCCAAGCACGAAAACTGGCAACGGCTATTGATGATAAGTCCGAATTTTCTTTTAAGGAATTGTGCGGAGTCAGGAGAAAGATAGCGGATATTCAGAAACGGGAAACGGTTTTGGAAGTAAAAACTGTTCGTGAACGCATGCCATCCAAGCCCACGGAGAAAAAATATCTGACTCCGGAATTATCCCGCAGTGATTATAGACTTCCGGATGCCTGGAAAACGCGCCAAATTATGGGCCGGGATTTCTGGTTTGATATTAAGTACATGCCGGACTTATGGAGCAAGGCCGGACTGGAAAATGAACCTTTTATCAAGGATTCATTGATACGATATAACACGTGGACTCCGACTGAGTTTGAGCAGACATTCTTTTCGAAAGCATCTCCAGCCCTGCAGAAAACGAATCGGCCGTTTATTGTTTGGGGAGCATGTGGCCCAATGGGGCTTGATTCTTCGCTCTGCCGGAAATTTCTGGAAAAAT
This sequence comes from Victivallaceae bacterium, assembly GCA_041668685.1. Taxonomy (GTDB): domain Bacteria; phylum Verrucomicrobiota; class Lentisphaeria; order Victivallales; family Victivallaceae; genus JAHOYW01. The sequence continues at coordinate 1,294 of JBAYCO010000386.1, forward strand.
ATAAAAACCGCCTGGTCTGTTTTACCGCAGACGAATGTTTTGGACATAGCGCGAGTGGATCCGCAAAAAAACTGGGATTGCCACTTCCACGTACCTGGCGTGAAGCGTTTGATGTATTCAAAGCCTGCTATGATGATACCAAACGTATTTCTTTCCGCAGTTGGGCGTTAACATGCCCCGAATTCCGTTCCCGAACCTCGTGCGGAACGGCAACTTATCTGGATCACTGGATACTGGAAATGGGAGCCCCGTTTACCGGGCAGGAAATTGGCGCCACCGGATATTCCATGCATTTGGGAATGTGTTTTGCGTTTTCCCGAGGTGCGGCTCGCCAATATGGCAAACCATGGCGGATTTATCTGGCGGTATGGAGTTCCGGAGTAAACGGAACCTCCGAAATGAGTTACTGTAACTTTAGGTCTCCAGAGTGCCGCCGGTATAATATTGGCACCAGATGGGGTTGGGATACGGGGCCATATAGCGGATCGTCGCTTTCTTTACAGAAGCGTCAATTGTATGGAGCCTATATGTCTGGAACAAACATGGTCCGGGATGAAAGCGATTTTCGTCCGCTTTATGTGGCCAACTATGACTGGCGGAATATCGCCCAGGTGGATCCGCTGGTAAAAGTAACCAGGGATAAGCCTTATCATCTTTCCCCGGCAGGTGAAATCAGAAAAGAACTATATGATAATATCGTCAAGAAACATGACCGTGGAATTGCCTATACCCCTGCAGCATTGCTGTTCGACCGTTATCACGGCTACATATCCACCTATGATAAAAACAAAGTTTTGGGAATGGTGCCGTTTACTGATGCTGATTATATGATGCGGGCGGTGGAAGCAACCTTGTTCCCTACGGCAGTTCCCCTGAATCTTCAGTCACGTGCGACCAGCCCGTACGGGGATATGTTTGATGTGTTGACCAATAACGCGCGATTGGAAACCTTACAGGCCTACCGGGCACTGTTGCTGGTGGGAAATGTGACGCTGGATAAATTGTTCGCTAAACGTCTGATCGACTATGTGAACTCCGGCGGAACCTTATTGATCAATGCCAGACAGGTAAAGGTGGGAACGTTGCCGGAAGTATTCCTGGGATGCAAAATACTCAAAGAACGTGGCCAAGGTCGAATCGGCTACAGTCTGCTGGACGGAACGGTTATTCCTGAAGAAAAACCGTTTGAGTACCAGCGGCTCGAACTCAAGACCGCGACTCCCCTACTCCTGTGCGCCGACGCCGGCGGGAAAAAAGATGTTCTGGCGGCAGTAAACAAGTACGGCAAAGGACAAGTGATTCTGACGGCCCCGGATTATATGAAGGCCAGCAGGACTCAAATGCTGAATATGTTCAAACACCTGATGGCTCATACCCGCGATGAGTTATTGCCGATTGAGTGGACGGGACATGTGGAAGTACTGGTGAACCGGAACCGGGGGAGTTGGGTGGTGACGCTGATCAACAATGAAGGCGTGACCAAAAAAGGCGGTCAAAAGGAAGTTATTGACAATAAAAAAACGGCTGATGTCCACTTGCTGCTGAAAAAGTCGGCTGGAGGCTCCAAGGTGAAAGCCATTAGCGAATGGGTTAAAGGCGGCAATTGCAAAGTAGTAAAGACGGGCAAGGGAACAGAAACCCAAATTACAGTTCCGGCAGGCAATGTGCGAATCCTTGAATTCAAAATGGATTGAGAAAAAAGCAAACAAAGAATAAAAATCGTTAATAGATAGGAGAACAAATATCATGGAAGTAAGTGACAAATCCAGTACATTATACAACTTAAATGTTTGCATTTAATGTGCACAACCGTCCCGGTTGTGTCTGCTCAAGCGAGACGCTTAAGCTACATTTTTTTAAGCCGAAACTTTAAAATTGGCCTAAAAAAAGGCAAAATTTTTTCAGGGGAAGTAACTTCATAGGGAAATAATTACCAAGGAGGCGGAAAATCAGAAATTCATGTTTAATAATCATTTGCGCAAAAAAAACAAGTTCCCGAAAGAGTTTATAATCTCAAGGAGAGAAAAATGAAAAACATCAAACAGAAGATTGTAGAAAGTCGTAATTCATTGATTTTCACACTCATCGAACTCCTCGTCGTGATCGCGATCATAGCGATCCTCGCCTCAATGTTGCTGCCAGCGTTAAACCAGGCACGAGAAAAAGCCAAACAGGTTTCCTGTGCCAGTAATCTAAAGCAATGGGGTATAGCATTACACATGTATGCCAGTGATTATCAAGGCTGGTTTCCAGGCGATTCTACTATTTATGTGTATGGCGTGTATCCGAATTTGATAATGAGATCTCCAAACGTCCCTGCTACCCGTGAGATGATAATGGTCTATGGCTTGACGCGAAATCTTTTTTATTGCCCGTCCGATGTGGGGATGTTCAGAAATATGGATAGCAACTGGAACGAGGCTAGCAATAGAACCTTTTTTAGTTATTCCCTCTATTGTAATATTGGTGCTACAACGACCAATGACGTACCGACTAGAACAGGAAAAACAAAGGCTGACGTGGTACTAATGAGCGACACTATAAGAAAAAGTTCAGGAGCATTTCAGGCTGTTAATCATGGTATTATGAGTAAACCAGCCGGGGGAAATATCCTCTATGCTGGCGGGCATGTTAGCTGGCTTCCTTGGGGAAACTATAATCAAACAGCATATCTAAACCCGAGCGGTACTGTTTATTATTATGCCTGGTAAATGCACAATAAAAATAGATTAACTGATGCAATGCCCACACTGATGTATGGGCATTACATTTAGTCTTAACTAACACTCTTCATATGAGTTTCATGCATTCAGTGTGCAGATTGTTGTGCAAGACTCACGATGACACACAAAAATTTAGGGTAAGAAAATTATTTTTGTTTTTTTACCGTTTTGTTAGATTGCAAATTGAGTAAAGATTTAAAATAAATATTTCTATGATAGTGTTCGTAGATACATTGTCAACAGCAATTAGAAAAATGGGAGACGTTTATTTGAGTGCGCCAAGCAAAGCTGGCATTTACAAGCTGGACAATCCAGCACGGGCAAAGGTTAGCCACCAGCCCGGAACGGAACTATGGGCATAGTGAGGTAACGAGCCATGTCGAGCCATAGGAAAGGCGATTTATCAGCCGCCGCGAAAGCTGAGGGATTGAGCCCCGAAATA
>JBAYCO010000387.1:0-4457 GCA_041668685.1 Victivallaceae bacterium
CCGCTCCTACGGAGCTTAACCATACAGAGACGCGTTTCCCACGGGTTTACACCCATGGCTACTGTAAAATCGCTCCTGCGGAGCTCTTTAATATAAGGTCATTAATTTCCACTGACCGGATACCCTTTTTTCAAGTTTAATAAAGCATTATGTATTTTCCGGTTTGCTTTTTGAGTCAATCGTGGTTATTTTGTTTTGAATTATCGTTATAAATCATAAGGAGATGCCGAAATGCTCAAAGCGAATAAATTTATTGTTTTTCTTGCCTTGGCCGTGGCCGGGACCGTATTCTGCCGGGCGGCGGAAAGCAGCATGCCAACCAATGACAGCAAAACCGTCAGCAAATGCGATTGCAGCAAAAAAACCTGGGTCGAACTCGGATTTTTCTCGCCGATACAGTTCCCCTGTGAAGAAAACGTCGTTAACGGTTTTCGTTTTTCGGCTATTTATACTTATAATAAAGGCGTTAACGGTTTTGACTGCGGCGTGATCTGCGATTCCGGCACCGACGGGACCAACGGCTTCCAGCTTGCTCTTGTCAACCGGACCGCCGGCGCGGCTAATGGCTTGACCATCGGGCTTATCAATGCCGCAGAAACTGAAATGAACGGCGTGCAGATCGGCGGTTTTTACAATCAGGCCGGGTCTGACAGCCTTGATCATGCCGGAGCCAATTTTACTAATTCCGCCGGTTTCCAGTGTGGTTTCGTCAACACTGTCGACGCTATTTTCAAAGGCTTCCAGTTGGGTTGCATAAATATTTCAAATACTCTGTTCAGCGGTTTGCAACTGGGGGTAATTAATCTTTCCCAGCCGCCCAGCGACGTATTTGATGATTTCCACTCAAAGGAATTCAACGAGCAGAAAAAGAAAAGGTCATGCGTCCAGATCGGGGTTTTGAACTTCAACCCCAACGGGGTGTTCCCGATAACGCTGCTGCTCAATTTTTAGCGGAGTAAGAAAAAATTGAATCCCGGAGGGATGATTATATAGTAGCCACGGGCGTGAGCCCGTGGAAAATGAGACCGTAAGATATCCAAGCTCCATAGGAGCGACTGATGCTGGTTTTGATTAGCCGCTCCTACGGAGCTTGACCAGACAGAGACACGTTTTCCACGGGCTTACGCCCATGGCTACTGAAAAATCGCTCCTGCGGAGCTGTATTGGGTTGTGATTTCTTACATTATTCTATAGCCGCACCCCTTTTTAAGTCATTTATCTTCTTGCGTAGCAAGCGGATAAATGATCTGATAAGTTTTTGTAAAAAAAGTTGCTTTGCCTTTCGCTCTGCTCAGGCTCCCCAAAGTGGTGTTTTTCCCGCACTTCGAGTTATGAGACTGCCGTCCGATTACAATCCGAAAAAAATAAAACCGACTTGGTTTTTGTCTTTGGTTGCAATCCCGTCTTTTCCGGGATAGATTACTTATTATCTTTAACTGATTCTGAAAACTTCGCAATTTGCAGGAAATATTACTATGAACGAAAACGGATTACTTATCTCCCTGATGAAACGCGGCAGCGAATTTTTAAATTGCAGATACCCGATCATCTGCGGAGCCATGACCTGGGTTTCCGAACCCAAACTGGTCGCGGCGGTTTCCAACAGCGGCGGCTTCGGCTGCCTTGCCGGCGGCAACGCCCCGACCGATATTCTCAAACAGCAGATAGAGGAAACCCGGAACCTGACGGACAAGCCTTTCGGCGTAAACCTTATCACGATAGCGCCGGCTTACAAGGGACATTTGCAAACACTTGCGGAAATGAAACTGCCCTATGTTATTTTCGCGGGCAGTTTCCCGCGCGCCGATGAAGTCGCGATAGCCAAGGAAAGCGGCGCCAAGGTCATGTGTTTCGCTTCCACGCTGTCAATCGCCAAACGCATGGTTCGTTTCGGGGCTGACGCGATTATCCTGGAAGGCAGCGAGGCGGGCGGCCATATCGGACATGTGTCCGCAACAGTATTGATGCAGCAGGTGCTTTTCGAACTCGGTGACAAGATCCCGGTATTCATGGCCGGCGGAATCGCCACCGGGAAAATGATGGCCCACACTTTGCTGATGGGAGCCGCCGGGGTGCAATTGGGTACGCGCTTTGTAATGACTGAGGAATGCTGCGCCCACGAAAAATTCAAGGCTGTCTTCAGGCGCGCCAACGCCCGCGACGCGATATCGACGCCGCAATATGATTCAAACCTGCCCGTCGTGGCGGTTCGCGCCCTGCGCAATAAAGGGCTCAATGGTTTCGGGCAGCTTCAGTTGAAACTGCTGAAACAGTTGGAGACGGGGGAAATCTCCCGCGAAAAAGCCCAGGAGCAGGTTGAGACGTTCTGGATGGGGGCTTTGCGCAAAGCGGTTATTGACGGAGATGTCGATTACGGTTCCCTGATGGCGGGGCAATCGGTCGGGTTGGTGGACAAGATCGTGCCGGTAAAAGAACTGATCGCGGAATTGATCACTGACGCCTCGGCAACCCTGGAAGACATAAAAAGCAAACTTAATGCAATATAGCTCAAGCGTCTCGCTTGAAAAAGGGCGGAAATGCCGAAATCAAAGAGCAGAATTTTTGAAAAATGGAATTCGGGCCTGATCATATCCGCCCTGCTCATCGTCATTTTGGCCGCAAGTTTTCAAACCCTGAGACGGGCGTGGTTCAGGGTTACAAACAATTTCTTTTACCCCTATGTCGAAGTTCCGGCACAGGGCAAATACGCCGCCGCCGATGAGAGTTCCCGGCTCTACAGTAAAAATGAACTGGCCGCAAAAATTACCAAACTTGAAACCGCCAATCGTATTTTTGCCTCGAAAGTCGCCAGGTTTGGCGAACTTACCGTTGAAAACGAGAAACTGCGCACGCTCCTGAAACTCCCGAAACGCTCTGACTGCAATTATATCGCCGCCGAAATAATTATTCGCGACCCCCTGTTCTGGAAAGAAGGTTTTACGGTTAACCGCGGTACGGATGACGGGGTTATTGCAGGGACCCCCGTTCTGTGCTTCAACCCGCAATATCCCGGCCAGGTCATACTGGCCGGAGTGGTAAAGGAAGCGGCAAGGCGTTCGGCACGGGTCATGAGCGTGCTGGATCCGCGCTTTCGCATTTCCGCGTACTTTGAAAGCGCCGATACCCACGGCATTATCAACGGTGATTCCCGGCAGACGCTGATACCGGACGAAATAAATATCAGTTTCCTGTCCAAACAAAGCAAATTCACTCCCGGCGAAAAATGTTTTACTTCCGGTTTCGAACACCAGATTCCCGGAGGATTCCTGATCGGTTCGTTAAAACAGTTGAATTCGAAAGACCAGGTTTTTTCAACACAGCTTTATCTTTCAGGCAAAATTATTCCGGCGGCGCCGCTGGACAGCCTGAATTTCGTGGTTCTGGCAATTACAAAAAACTACAGGTTGTTATAATGCTTTATCTTTACATGCTGCTGGTGATGCTGATATTGTTCTGGCTGCAACTGCTGCTGGGCTGCCTTGCCCTTCATGTTCCGCTGTGTATTGCGGGTATTTTTTATATAAGTGTCGCTTATTCGTGGCGTTATGGAATATTCTGGGCGGTGCTTGCCGGGTTTTCGCTGGATTTGGTTTATGACCGCGAATTCCTCATGACCACTGTTTCGTTCCTGCCGGCCGTGCTTTTTGCCGAGTACCGGCTGCGCCGGGATGCCGTACGGCTGCGCAACTGCGTCCCTGCGGGAGCCGTCATTGCGTTACTGGGTATAATTCCGGTTTGGGCGTACAAAATAATCACCTATCCGGCTTACACCGTAACCATATTTCAAAACCTGCTGCCGGCAACTATTTTTGCGGTATGCCTGAATGCGCTATTTTTGCCGTTTCTGGTCATGGTTCTTGATGAAACCGGGGAAAAGATAAAACTGCCTCAATTTACTAAAGCCGGAAAAAGGCTTATTGAGGAAAGACTGCAATATAATTGAAAATTGAAAGTTGAAAATTGAAAATGATTAAGAAAAAATAAAAAATACCAAAAACCTTTTGTGTCTTTCGTGTTTTTCGTGGTTAACTGATAACTGATAACTGATAACTGATAATTGAAAAAGTTTCTGCTCAAACATAGAAACCGGGTACTGTTCATCGCGCTTCTTGTCGCGGTAACGTATTTCGTTCTGGTCGTCAAATTATGGCGGGAACAGATACGGCGTCAGGAAACTCACCGCTGGAAAATATCCAAACAGTCGATCCGGCGAATACGTATTCCCGCCGCCAGGGGCAAGATTTTGAGTTCTGATTTGCATGTTCTGGCCGATAATCGCCCCTCCTATGACGTCTATCTGTATTTTGAAGAAATGCGCCAGCCGCAGGGGCGCGCCAAAACCGTTACTTATATTGAGAACGCCATTCTCCAGATAGACGCCATCCTGAACCTGGATAAAAAAATTACGGTCCGGGATATAATGCGGCATATAAACACCCGGCCGGGACTGCCCTTCA
>JBAYCO010000388.1:0-4451 GCA_041668685.1 Victivallaceae bacterium
TGAATCATGTAAGTACTGCCTCGCTCGGTTTGCCGGTTCGGAGAGCTGTCGAGCCAGTTCCAGATGCCGGTCAGACCAATAGTCGGCAATCCGCACAAACTCGCTTTCGCCGCCTTCTTCTCGCCCTCGGTCAAATACAGCGGATGCGTTGGATCGGTCATCAACTTCTCATGTACTCCGGGAGGAAAATAACAGCGGTTCCCGGCCTGGTACGGTGTTCCATACCGCTTATTGCCGCCGCCGTTACTGTTAAACGGTCCGCGGTATCGCGTCCGGCGGTAGGGATGCCCGGTCAATCCGAGCATTTCTTCTCCGGTTTCCGGCTCTCTGAAAATTATCTCATAGCCGCCTCTGTGAGGTTTCTTCCCGGATTTCGGCATGACCGCCGCTACCTCGATATCATTCGGAGTAAGCCCCGAACGCGCCAGATCCTCTTTCATCCAGGTTTCAATTTCAAGTTTGACCGCCTCGTTGCGTTTGCGGTTCTCGGCGATTGCGGCATCCAGGCCGCTTAAAGGTTCCACCTTCTGTTCCATAGACTTTCTGTCTCCTGATTGTTCCATAACTTCTCCGGCTGTACGTTTTTTTACCGTACGACATTTTCATATTTCTCTTCGTTTTCCTTCCTCACACGGATTAAGTAACCGTGATATCGTTTTTCCGTTTCCATTCATCGAGCCATTTAGCGCGGCGATGCGCCTCCTCAAGGTCTTTGACGTCAAGCAACTTTGAGACGATATCATTTGTAAAGACGTACTTTGTTTTCCAGGAGTCCAGCCAACGGCTGTAGGCTCCGGCTTTTTTCAAGTCATCAAGTTCCCGTAACATTTCCGGTAATTTTGCATTGATGAAATCTGCCAGGAACTCAAACTGTTTTTCGGTAAAATGCTCATCTTCTCCACTCAGTTCGTCACGCTTCCACGGCGAAATATTTCCGTGCTTGACAACGATTTCCCACAGGTCTTTACAAAGGCTTTCGAAGGTATGCTGTTCCTGATTTTTTTGTTTTGAATTCATGATCTTATTCTCCTATGTTAATTAGGTTAGTGATTTTTTTACTGTTATGAAGTCCGGCTCATAAAGGTGAAGACTTCCTGTCTTCACCTTTATGAGAACCGAAATCTTTCAATCGTCCGCCAATAAATCGATCCTGCAATCGGTTAAAAGCTCGCTGGTGGTCATTTTGAAATTTTTCAGTCCTACCCATAAAAGCTTTTTGTCATGGCCACGCCTGAACGCATCCGAGCAGACTTTGTGCAGGCAGTAGGCTTCTCCGAGGTGCGAGAACTCGATATTTGCCGGTTCGCTGCCGATTTCACGCCCGCAGTAATCGCAGAGTAAAACGAAATTCGCGCAGCCCCGGGCCGGGTTATTCGTGTTGATTATCCGCATGATTTTCCCTCATCCGAGAACATTTTTCAATCCATGCCATGTATTGTGCATGGCATAGGCTATTTTGCCGGGAATTGTATATCTCATTACACATTTTACGCAGTGTCTTTGGTCCCCATTTCCGATCTCCGATCCAGTTTTCGATGGTTTTTCCGGCTTTCAGCCAATGAGGCAGAGCGGCCTGCTCAAGGATATACATCATATGATCACGGGTCAGCAATTCCCCGCTTAACCACATCGCCGATATCATGAGCGTTCCTTCTCCGGAATATGCGACTTTCAGGAATCTATGAAACGCGCGGTCGAGAGAATACATGAATCCGTCAATTTCACACAGATAGGTGAATACCTTTTCGATATACGGTTCGTCCAGCCTGGGATCAGGATAGCAGTAAAAATTCCAGTATCTCCTGTCATTGTAGAGGTGCACGTTCATCCCGATATCCTGACCGTTTACTTTCAAGAGCGGATAGTACTTATCAGGCATTCTTTTCATAGTTCGTTTCTCCTTTAGTTTGTGTGCATGAAGCTTATGGAGCTCGGTGCCGTTTCACCCGCAAGCCTGGCGCAATCATCCGTAACGTCAAGCAAACGGTGGCTGATTTCCAGATAGATCGAAGGGACGTATTCCGGTTCTCCCCACTTTTGAAATAACTTTTGCGCTTCGGCCTGGGAAATTCTGCGATTATCCAGAAGAAGTTTTGTGGTCTCATCAACCAGCTTCCAGTTGTGACGCAATATGTTTCGCGCCTCGTAAAACGCCATGATACAAAAGTTGTATATCATCCGGTCAGAGTAGATTTTCCGGCGGTCGAAGATATGCCATAAAACATCGAAATCGCAGTTCAATTCTTCCGTTTCAGAGTATTCGTCCGGGTAATTTTTCATAACCCGTTCAAAGACTTCCGGGTTAAGATGAAGTTCCGCAGCACACCCCGCTACGGTCAGGAATTTGCCGTCATCTTCCCTGATTTCTTCACTGCTTCCAAGGCAAATACCCTCATTCGCATTAATTATTATCGTTTCAGTGGGTGCAAGCCCCAGATACCATTTCATGACCAGACGCCCAGCTTCATGCCTTGCCGTATCTTCGATATTTTCAACCTCTCTGATAAAAGCAAACGGATTGCGAGTTTTGGGCTGAATGTCTTGATTTTTGCTCATCTTTTCGGATTCCTTTCGTTGTTGCTGTTTTTGTTACAGGACGGATGAGCGAAGCTCTCTCCGCTCTGTCCTGATGCGATATTACTGAAGCCTGTATGCAAAGGCTTTTGCCTATATATGGTCAGATGTCAGGCTTTGTCAGGGATAAAAACCATGAAGAAAAATCAAAAAAGCCCCGAAAAGCACGCTTTTCGAGGCTAAAAAAATATTTTAATTTTTTTTGAAAAAATTTATAACGTCAGGCTTTTGTCAGACCCAATTGTTTTTTTGTTTTGCCGGCAGTTTGGAGAGCAACAGCTATTTGCAGTGGATCAAGTTCTACTTTCCGGTCTTTTATAAAGTATGGAGTCAGCGTATCAACAGGATATAGTTTGCGGCTTCCTTCACCTTCAAATGTTCGAGACTCGTCAGGCTCCATGCGCATAATTCTTCGTCGAAGGGCTTCCGCATTTTCTGTGGTAAACCTGGGCCCAAACTCCACGCGCAAAACAGTCCTCGCCGCATCAATGATTGTAATGAAGCGTTCCGCATACAGCTCCTGTTGTTTCGCTGAAAGCGAATTCTTTTTTATGCTTTCCACGAAAGTGAGTTCATGCAAAAGGCCTTTCCCGACATCCTTGAGAGCATAATCGCCCTCCGCGTCCGGAATACATGCGAAATAATCTATCTGCTTTGTTGCTTCATCCAACTGAACATATATTTCAGACGCGAGAAAATCTCTGATCTTTTGGATAGAGTTTTTCATATTGTCCCTGATCATCCTGCCAAAATCGGTTATGCGCCACTGAACACTTTCGCACGTAAACTGCTTCAATCTTGTATTGCCGTCATCGTCGACAAGAGCAATCCCGAGTTCCCTGCTGAGCATGTCAAGAAATCTGCGGTAGCCCTTCGCTCCGTAATAACATGCGGTATACTTCATTCTGCGATCTTCGTTTTCCGCAGACACAAGAAATGCTCCTGTCTCTAAAATTTCAACGATCCCTAAAAAAACAAGCCTTTGCATGGCATCTTCTTCACTTGACGACAGATTCTCAGGACATTGCCCGTATCGCACCGGCACTCTGGTTAATAAACTCAGAGCATCATTAACCGCATAATCATTTTCCCGGGCACGCTTGAGGACCGTATTTTCCGCTTCGTGCTGTTTGCTTTCCAATTCATTAGCTTCCATTAATCTTCTCCTCCGGTACGCTCAACGTCAAATCTTTGAGCATTCCCCGGGTTCTTTTCTTTTAATATCATTCTCAATTTCAGGTAAATTGATTTTTTCATTTCACGCAGAAAGTTAACGGTACAGCGGAATTTCTTTGCGACTTCCTCTTCGGGCAACAGCGGCGAGTTAAAATATGAGTACCTGATAATGCTTTGCTCTTCTTCGGAAAGCTGCCTCAAAGCGCGGTTCAATCTAATATGATTTTCATGGATTTCAACGGCCTGATCCCTTTTTCCCACATTGTTTATTTCCAGGTCATTGTCACGATTATATATGCGCCAACTGTATTTTGAATGAGCTATCCGGTAATTTATTTCTTTGCTCATATAGGTGGAAAATTTACCGCGCTCCGGATCGAATTTGTCAAACCGCTCAACCAGCGTAAAATTTCCCAACCCCACGCACTCGCTCAAATCACGTTTGTATTGCCATGCCTGAGCCACCTTTAAAACCATGCCCAGATGAGAGCATATGAGTAGTTCGCGTGCGGATGCACGCTCGGTTTCCAATCCGGACTGCAATGCCGCTATCGTCCTGGCATATTGGTTGTCATTCAGTTTCTTATATTCCTTAATTTTAAGCGAATATCGATACAATCCGGGATCGTCGTTATTGATCATTCTGTACTTCCTGCGGCCTTACAGACTAAACCGTCCGCAAAAAATCTTTTACCCGATAA
>JBAYCO010000389.1:0-4434 GCA_041668685.1 Victivallaceae bacterium
GAAACATATCCCAGATATACTTTTATCTCTTTCAGGTATAAATTCTTGATGAGTTCGTAGATACAAGCGCGACAATAATTATTTTCGGCATTGCCTTTCAAAGTATTTTCAAAAACCGGATTGACCGGGCGTTTTTCTCCGAGCTTAAGGAAAGAAGCATAGAGAGAATAGTCAGGATGTGTTCCGATCAGGTCGCCGAGAATATCCAGCAACTTGAAACAGTTTTCCCCCAACGCAATAAGTGTTTCCGGCGGCATGCCTGCGCGTTGTGGTTTGACCATTTCCAGTTCCAGGCGGATAAAGCCGTAAAACAGAACCCTTTCCGCTACCGTCCGGGCGACATCCAGGATGTCCCGGCACAAAAAGATATTCGTTTGAGAAAACCTAATCCGGGAAAGCCGGGAAAGAACTTCCGGCGCTTTGCCGATGACTTTTGAAAAGCTCTTATAAAAAGGCTCCCACATTTTCAGGGTTTCTTCGCTAACCGGGGTTTGCAGAATCCGGTAAAAATACAATCCTGATTCACAATAGCCGAGCAGTTGCGTCAGCGGTAGGAAAAGTGTCCATAACGAATAAAATTCTTTACCCAAATTGCAGTAACGGTCTTTGCAGAATTTCGCCAGTAATTTATCGAACGGCAATTTAAGCGGCGACCAGCTATTGGCGGTAAAAAATTCCAGCATTAAAGTATCGCTGTGGGAGGTTTCCGGCCAGAACACCATTCCACGGCAATAATCATCGTCTGCGGCGATTTTAAGTTTCCTGACAATATCAGAATAGTCGCCGCGGATTTCAGAATTAGGTTCATAGGCGTGAAAAATACCGAATATCCAGGGAAATTTCCCGACCAGGTTCCATTTGGTAAAATTATTCCGCCGGTTTTTGGTATCGGCGGTATATTCCAAAACCAGCGTATTGTCCGGGTCAAATTCCGCAAGCAGGGCTTTGACTTCACTGTTTTCCCAATAAAAGGCGAAATCCCACGATGCCAGCAGTAACGGTGAATTCGGATAGTGTTCCCTCAGCTTCCTTAGGAGCAGGCGGTACGTAAGAAGTTTCAATTTGAGATTTTCGTCCCGCGATTTGAAGCACATACGTTCCGCTAGTCCTATTGTGTGGAAAATATCCGGGCGGCCGTATTCGCGGATATGCGTTTCGGTCAGCTTAAAGTAATTGTCAAGGTCTTTTTCCTTTCTGATATCCCAAACCATTCCGGTGTCCGTTTCAGGTTTGGTCTGCGGCAGAAATTCCGGCTTGACTTTTTTCAGGAAATCCTTCGGCGTCCGGCTGTACCAATGCGTTACCGTCCCAAAATCTTCCGGATGCAGCAAGTCCCGGTCAAAAGCGTAGTCAAGAATCTTCTTGCGCAATTCGCCCCGGTATTCCAGGCTCCAGAACAAGGTTCGGTCATTGTATGTCCGGGGAATCGCTTCCGGCAGAACAGTGTTTGCAGCAGGATATTTCACGATTTCGGGGAAAGCCTTCTGGAACAGGTCATCCTGCCCGATGCGCAACATGAACAAGTTCAGGCGTTTTTTTAAAATCCAGTCAATTTCCTTTTTCCAGTCGTCCCAATCCCAGTGTTCAGCCTGAAAACGATGCAAACTTCTGTGAGCAAAATAGCGTATCCCGCGATATTTAAACCGCGGGCTTTCGGCTATATTCAACTTCTCAATGGAAATGTTTTTCCGCTGCGGAACAATATCTCCATCCCAGAAATAACGACATCCGGCACGGCGTTCGAAAAAGTCATAAACAGCATAGAGAACCGCGCGTCCCCTGCCGCCGGCGATAAACAACAGTTTCCTCTTGCCGTCGCGGGCTGAAAGCAGATGGTAATCGTCAGAGTCGTATTTAATCCTGAAGCCTTTTATTACCTTAGCGAAAATCATTTCGGCGGCAAACGGATTAACCGCATCCGAACCGATCACGATCAAGTCTGAGCTCTTATCGTCAGCGGTGATGATTTCCGGTCTTATGCCAGTGATTTTCTCATAAAAAGACCGGAATTCCTCTGCTGCGATTCCGTATGTATTGCCGTTAACTGAAGGCTTGAGTATTTTAAGCATGGTAACGTTTCCTCTAAAATTTGCTTTAATCTTTTAATATTACAATTGTATATTTTGGGGCACAACAATCTTTTCCGGATCAGCGCAGAGCCCGGAGGTACCAAATCAGCGGCAATAAGCGACATTATATGATCTGACAACGTTTCATGTCGCCACACGGCATTACTTAAAGCAGAGGTTTAAATCCTTTACCAAGGGCATATTACTTTTTTTGAAAGTTCATTTATTCTCATCGATTTGACATGACCGGTATCAAACAAAATATTTGAACATCCGGAATGTGGAGTACCGACTCGTTCGAGATATTTATAATAGTTGAAAGTTCCAGGACCGTCAACACCCTTTCCTGATGAATTGTAAAAATTGCAATCAGCAAAAAGTGGATAAGAATTAGTCAAAGTCATTTTACGGCTACCCTGAATGCCAATAGTTCCCGAGCCGGGGAAAGTCTGATCCGAATTCCAGATATAACTGTGCCAATCTGCCGTGCGTTCCGGTACCGGTTTAGGGTCAGATGGACAAACTATAAAATTTTTATATGCCCCTTGACCGAGATATGAAGCCAACCAGCCACTGGAATGATACCAATAGATTTTAGTGTCAAAATCGGCATAATAAGGCAAATAGCTTTCATTATCATTGATATACATTTGAGCCACCATGCCTATCTGTTTCAGTCTGTTCACACAGTCAATGCCTTTTGCCCGGTCACGCGCTTTATTTAATGCAGGCAGCAGCATTGAGGCGAGGATTGCAATGATCGCGATCACGACGAGCAATTCGATGAGTGTGAAAATTTTGTGTTTTGAATTCATTTCCAGAACCTCCTATGATTGTTCTTTTAGAGTTAAGTTAAATACTTTTTCCTTTTATCAAAAGGTTGTTTATTAATTCAGTACTATTTACTTTTTTATCCGAACGTAAGGCGCTTATGCATTTGGCGCAGGCGCGTTTGCCCATTTCAAAATAATCCACTTTACTGTAGGCAAACGCCGGCGCCAGATTTGAAAAAGTTATGCCGCTGGCATAACCAAACGCGCCAATGTCCTCCCCTAATTTTATGCCGGCATCGAGACAGTAAGCATAAAATTCAGGAACAAGACTTGTCGTCGCGATGAATATTAGATCTGTTTGGGATTCTCGGCCCAAATTATTCTGTTTGAAAATATTTGCGAAATCTTCAATTTTGAAATCATCAAATTCATATAAGTAATTCCGGCTTGTTTCAATATTCGCTTGTTTGAACGCCTGTAAAACAGTCTGTAGCCTTTGTACATGTTTCTTTTTATCAATATCCCGCAAATAATTCGGAGCTTTGGAAATAATGTGCAGTCTCTGATAATTTCTGTTCCGGGCAAAAGCCGCCATATCTTCGAACCCGCCCCTCAGATTATCTGTAATAATTATTTCTTCATCCACAACAAACGGAGCGGAATCAATCGAAACACAAATTTTCATATCCTTTCTCAAAGCCTGCCGCAATCGCGACAACTGATGCCCGATAAAAATGGCCGCATCGATATTATCCAAACGGCGGAGTTGTCTGGCAAGCTGTATTTCCGTGCCCGCCTCATCAAAGTGCAGAAAAGAAATTTCCGCATTTTGCCGGCCGGCTTCGTCAATCATTCCCCGGTAGACTTCAGACACGATCCCCCAGTTTTCGAGTGACCCCAAAGTGTTGGGGGAAATAGAAGCTTCAGGGAAAGGAAAAGCTATCTTAACCATACTTAATTCGTGATCAACATCATCGGCAACAAACGTACCCTTTGCTGGGATGCGTTCTATATAATTTTGCTGTTCCATGAGATTAAGAGCTTCAATAACCGTTCCGCGACTGATCCCGAAACGCTGCGCCAACTGCCGTTCCCCAGGCATCCGTTTACCCGGCTTGATCTGACCGGAACGGATATCCTGAATCAGTCTTTCGCTTACCTGTGCCGAAAGCGCGGTCTTACAATTCCTGTCGATAACATCTAACATAATTTACCTGTTTGAATTAATGGACTATGCTGGACTAGTCCAGATTCCATTAGCTATTATAATATATTAATAATGATTTGTCAATACATTAATAAAAAATTTCCGTAATTATGGCAATTATGGCAAAAAATCCGTAATGCCTCAGTTTTTTCCTGAGGCTGAATGTGCTGCTTTACGTGATAGTAGCACAACCGTCCCGGTTGTGTCGGTGGCCAGTTAACGTCTGTCCGTTCATGACTCAAGCAAGACGCTTGAGCTACTATTTAAACCTGCGAAAAGAGTGAGCCATTAAATTGCCGATAAAAAAGCCGGATTTCTTCGCCTTTGCTGTTGACAAAAACGCTTTCGACCTGTATATTCATATTGTTATAAATGTATAACATAC
>JBAYCO010000390.1:0-4399 GCA_041668685.1 Victivallaceae bacterium
AAATGATTAACCAATAAAAAGGAAACGACAATGACATGCAACTGTAAGTGCGACTGTAAAAAATATGTCTATTTTTTCGGCGGCAACCAATCGGAAGGCAATGCTTCCCAGAAGCAGCTGCTCGGCGGTAAAGGCGCGAACCTCGCGGAAATGGCCGGACTCGGCCTGCCGGTGCCTCCCGGATTCACCGTAACCACTGAAGCCTGCGCCGAATACGGCAAAATCGGACGCGATAAACTGTTCGAAATGATTACATCCCAGGTCAAACAGGCTCTGAATAAACTG
The DNA here is from genome assembly GCA_041668685.1 of Victivallaceae bacterium. Classification (GTDB taxonomy): domain Bacteria; phylum Verrucomicrobiota; class Lentisphaeria; order Victivallales; family Victivallaceae; genus JAHOYW01. Next base: position 286 of record JBAYCO010000390.1, read on the forward strand.
GAAAACGTAACCGGAAAAACTTTCGGCAAAGGCCCCAATCCTTTATTATTATCCGTACGCTCCGGCGCCGCCGTTTCCATGCCCGGAATGATGGACACCGTCCTGAACCTCGGACTTAACGACGAAACAGTTGAAGCCATGATCAAACTGACCGGCAACGAACGTTTCGTCATGGACTCATACCGCCGTTTCATCCAGATGTTCGGCGATGTGGTTCTCGGCCTCGAACATCATGATTTCGAACACGCCCTGGACTCGGTTAAAACCGCCAAAGGCGTAAAACTTGATACTCAACTGACCACCGAAGACCTGAAAGAAGTCATCGCCAAATATAAAGAAGTCGTAAAAAAAGCCACCGGCAATGATTTCCCGACTAATCCTATGGAACAACTCTGGAACTCTATCCAGGCGGTATTCGATTCATGGGACAACCCGCGCGCTATCCGCTACCGCCAGATCAACGATATCCGCGGCCTGCTCGGTACCGCCGTAAACGTCCAGACTATGGTCTTCGGTAATTCCGGCAACAACAGCGCCACCGGCGTCGCATTCACCCGCGACCCGTCAACCGGGGCTAATGAATATTTCTACGGCGAATTCCTGATCAACGCCCAGGGCGAAGACGTTGTCGCCGGTATCCGCACTCCGCAGCAGATAACTTTGGCCGGTTCCCGCGATTGGGCGGCCTCAGCCGGTGTCGCGGAAGAAGTGCGCGCCGCCGATTTCCCATCGCTTGAAGAAGCCATGCCCGCATGTTTCAAGAAACTCGACGAAATCCGCGTATTGCTGGAAAAACATTACCGGGATATGCAGGACCTTGAATTCACGATTGAAGACGGCAATCTTTACATGCTCCAGACCCGTAACGGCAAACGTACCGCCGCCGCGGCCGTAAAAATCGCCATGGACCTGGTTGATGAAGGTCTCATTACCGAAAAAGAAGCAGTAATGCGCATAGAACCCTCACAACTTGACCAGCTCCTTCACCCTGTATTCGTCAAAGCCGCTGAAGAAAAAGCCGTAAAACTCACCGTCGGGCTGCCCGCTTCACCCGGAGCCGCTACCGGCCAGGTGGTATTCTCAGCCGACGAAGCCGAAACATGGGCAACGGCCGGAAAACAGGTTATCCTCTGCCGTATTGAAACCAGTCCGGAAGATATCGGCGGCATGCACGTTTCCGCCGGCATCCTGACCGCCCGCGGCGGAATGACTTCCCACGCGGCCGTGGTCGCACGCGGAATGGGTACCTGCTGCGTAGCCGGATGCGGCGACATCGCCATCGACTACCGCAATAAAAAATTCACGGTCGGCGGAGTTGAAATCAAGGAAGGCGACTGGATTTCCCTCAACGGTTCACGCGGCACAGTTTACCAGGGCAAGGTCGATACGGTCGAACCGGAACTGACCGGGCCTTTCGGTCATATCATGGAACTTGCCGACAAATACCGCACCTTGAATGTCCGTACCAACGCGGATACCCCGCATGACACGGAAGTCGCGGTTAAATTCGGCGCTGAAGGCATCGGACTCTGCCGTACCGAACACATGTTCTTCGAAGGCGACCGGATCGTGTCCTTCCGCCGTCTGATCCTTGTGGCCGAAACGGTTAAAAAGCTCAAGGAAACATATAACACCAAGACTGTTGACGGCCTGAAAGCCGCCATTTGCAGCAGCAATAAGGCTGAACAGGAAGCGGTAAAACAGTACGTTCAAGCGCTGGATGAACTCCTGCCCTTACAGCGGGCTGACTTTATCGGAATCTTCAAGGCGCTGAAAGGACGTCCCTGCACCGTTCGCCTGCTTGACCCGCCGTTGCATGAATTCCTGCCGCACGACGAAAAAGGCCAACAGGAAATGGCGGCCCAGATGGGTACCTCCGTTGACGAGATCCGTACTTTGGTCGCAAGCCTGCATGAGTTCAACCCGATGCTCGGACATCGCGGCTGCCGTCTCGGCATGACTTATCCTGAAGTAACCGAAATGCAGGCCCGCGCTATCTGTGAAGCAGCCTGCAAAGTAGAAGGCTCAAAACCTGAAATAATGGTTCCCCTGGTAGGCAACGTCAAAGAACTGGCCATCCAGAAAGCAATCATCAAGGAAGCCATTGCCGCGGTTGAAAAAGAACAGGGCAGAAAACTTGACGTCATGATCGGAACTATGATCGAAATTCCGCGCGCGGCGATTACCGCCGACAAAATCGCGGAAGAAGCTGAATTCTTCTCATTCGGGACTAACGACCTTACCCAGATGGGATGCGGATTCTCCCGTGACGACGCCGGTAAATTCCTCGGCGACTACGTCAGGGAAAGCATCTACGAATACGATCCCTTCCAGGTGCTCGATCAGGAAGGTATCGGCGAACTGGTTAAGATCGCGGTTGAAAAAGGCAGAAAAACCCGCCCGAATATCAAACTCGGTATTTGCGGCGAACACGGCGGCGAACCGAGTTCCGTTGAATTCTGTTACAATGCCGGGTTGAATTACGTTTCATGCAGCCCCTACCGCGTGCCTATCGCGCGCCTGGCGGCCGCACAAGCCGTAATCAGGGCCGGTAAATAAAATATCCGTCCATATGCCGGGAAAGGTCGAAAAACCTTTCCCGGCTTTTTTTTTGCTTTTTTATAAAACCGTGCTTTATTAGTTTATTCTCTTTAAAAAAACCGTTAATAAACAAAAGGAAGAGGACCATGAAACCTGTAACCTCTAAATTTGTATTATGGTTTGCCGCATTGATTTTTATTGCGGAAAATGCAGTCGTCGCGGAAAACCTGATCAAAGACGGCGGCGCCGAAAATGCCTCCACGGTCAAAAAATGGCACAAACACTTAACCATGAACTCCGAGGATAAAGTTTCCGGGGAAAACAGCTATCAGGGAGATGCAAAAAATATCTGGGCAAGATCCTTGGAATTTATCGAAATCGATCCGGCAAAAACCTACAAACTGTCAGGTTCCTTCAAATCTGTCGGGAAAGATCAGGGCTACTGCTACCTGGGGCTGGTAATGTATGACGCCAACAAACGCACCATTTCCCGTGATTACATAACCCGTAAGGGCGGTTCTCAAACTAAACTCGCGGCGGACGCCAAGGCCGGGGATACGGTTATAAAACTGGCGGACTGCTCAAAATGGTATACTAAAAAACCTGCCCGCACACGTGTGGCATTCGGAGCCAAAGAAGACTTTTCCGACCTGCCGAATACTGCTCTGTCAGACCCGATCGTCAAGTTGGAAAAACAAGGCGATGTTTATGAAGTTACCCTGCAAAAACCGCTTAAAAAAGATTATCCCGCCGGAACTGAAGTCCGCCAGCACTTCCGCGGCGGCGGTTATCAGTATTGCGCGGCTTCTTACAAAAAAGTTCCCAATGAATGGACCAAATACAGCGCGAAAGTAAAAGGCATTAACCAGAAAGGCCCGTCCAATAAGCAGTTCTGGCCGGGAACAAAATATGTCAAAGCAATAGTAATCATCAATTATAATTGCAAGAAAGATGAAGACTGCAAGACTCTCTTCGATGATATCGTTTTTGAGGAAGTCCCGGACGAAAAATAACAGCAATTGCTTTTAGGAGAAAAACATCCCACCGCCGTTAACACGGCGGTTTTTTTTGCTTTTTCTCCAAACTGTGCTCTATTAGCCTATCTTCTTTTTAAATCGTGAATGAACAAAAGGAGAAGGTCGTGAAATCTATAACCTTCGAATTTGTGTTGGGCATTGCCGCGTTGATTTGCATCGCGGGAAATGCTGCCGCTGCCGAGAATCTGCTGAAGGGCGGAGACGCTGAAGATGCTTCCATAGCTAAAAGATGGTCCAAGCACTTAACCCTGAATACTGAAGACAAAGTTTCCGGCGAAAGCAGTTGTCTGGCTGCTAAAGGAAGTATTACGGCAAAATCTCCGGGATTCATTGAAATCGATCCGACCAAGACATATAAACTGTCCGGTTCTTTCAAATCCGTCGGCAAAGACCAGGGCCGCTGCTATCTGGGACTGATAATGTACAATGCCAAAAAACGCCTCATCCACCGAAATCACATCACTCACAAGGCAGGTTCCCAAACCAAACTGGCGGCCGACGCCAAAGCCGGGGATACGGTTATAAAGCTCGCGGAC
>JBAYCO010000391.1:0-4387 GCA_041668685.1 Victivallaceae bacterium
GATGTTCTGGAAAAGAGCCTGGAACGGGAGGAGTCTACCGAAAAAAAGCAGGAAGCCGACCAAAATCAGGAACAGGAACTGAAGGAGGAGATGACATGCCGGATGTAAGAATAAACGCGATCAGAAGCATGTATGACGGAGCTGAAAACGACCATATTCAGCTTGATTCAGGCGAAACTATTTATACCTGGGTATTGCTCGACGACAGTGGCGCAGTGGTCAACCATTGGGAACTCGATGATGCCGAGATAGTTGAAGCCTATAACGAAAACACAATCTGGATGGAGCCTGAGTATGAAAAAATCGGATAAAGGTAAAGAAATCTTCGAGGGCTTTGACAAAAAGATCAAGGAACTCGAAGAAAAAATCGAAAGCCCGGAAACGGAAAAAGAAATCCGTGCCTGGCTTAAGTTCCAGTCTCGTTTTCACAATTATTCGCTGCATAACACCATCTGGATGATGCTCCAGGCGAAAGCACGCGATGTTGAAATTGAGCGGGTCGCCCCGTTCAAGAAGTGGGTCGAAATGACCGGCGATCAAGGCCAGAAAGTCACTATCAACAAAGGCGCGAAAGGCTTCACGGTGCTTTTCCCGTATGAACATATCGTCTATGAACGCGACGCAAAAGGCCGCTTTCTTACAGATGACAACGGGGAGAAAATACCGGAACTTGACGAAAACGATAAAATCCGGAAAATTCGCTGTTTTGGTATCGGCTACGTTTTCGATATAAAGCAGACCAACGCCAAAGAAATCGGAGCGTTTAAAGACCTCGAACATCGGGGCAAAGACATTCCGATTGATGCCGATCTGGTTAAGGAAGTAGCGAACAGGATCACCGCAAAATACAAAATTCCGGTGGATTTCGTCAAAGACCCGGGCTGCACGGCCGGGGGCTGGTATAATCCCTGTGACAAGAAAATCGGGGTAAATTTGGCGGTTTGCAAAAACAACGCGCATCGCCTCGGAACGCTTTTTCATGAGCTTGGTCATTCAAAAACGCTCGACGATTCCCGGAACAGCCGGAAACTCGCGGAGGGCAAAGCGGAAGCCTTCGCTTACGCCGCCTGTTCAGCGTTCGGTATCGAACGCAACAGCCAGCTCTATATCAAGCACTGGGTAAGCGACAAGTATTCCCTCAAGGACGTAATGGGAGACATCAGCAAAAAAGTCCGGGAAGCTTTTAATGACCTCAAATTACACGAGTTGGCGTTGGAACAATCCCAGGAATTAAATCAAAACCAGGAACAAGCTGCCGAAATGGTGGCGTAAGGAGAAAGTAAAGATGGAATCTAAATACGCAAAATACGAAGAAGAAATACTCGAAATGTATTCAAACGGTAAAGCTCCCGCTGAAATAGTAAAAATTCTCAATGAAAAAGACCCCGAACTTGAGGCGGAACAAAATTCTTTACGGGTTTATATAAAAAGGAGTTGTGACAAAAAAAATGAAAACGTACAAGCAAATGACACAAAAACGGTTCCTGAAGATCAGGAAAGAGCGCCGGAACAAGAAACTCATCCGGGAAAAGAAACTCCTGCGGAAAAGACTGTTCCTGAGAAAATCGTTTCCGAGAAAACGCCTGAACAGAAAAAGGCAGACGCCCGGAAACGGAAAGAGGCGGCGGTGAAAAAAATGGAAGAAATGATAGCAAACGAGGTTGAAAAGCGGATAGAGGACAGAGATGCTCTCAAGCTCAAAGGCGAACTCAATGAGGCATATGGAACCTTTTCCATCCTCAACCATGAATTTGGTGACGCTGTCGCCAAGGTGCGTAGCTACGCCAGCCGCTGTAAAGTTAATTTCTTTATTGCCGGAGCTATGATGTTCGTAGTAGTGCTTGCGCTTTTTACCGGTTATCATATCCACTGCTGTCGCCAGGAAATCGCTTTTTACTACATTGTGGCGTTATGCTGCGGGCCGGCCGGTATACTTATCGGCATTACTATCGGTTTTGTCATTGCCGATATAGTCTACAGGAGAAGATTAAAAAAATTAAGGGAGGAATTCGAGTGAAAACGTTTCTGACAGCTTCGGTATTCATTATCATAAGTATGATTCTGGCGGTTCTGCTGACGGTTTTTATGCCCGGCAAAAACGGAGTATATGCCGGAACTATCCTGATTGCCCTGACTTTTATCTGCCTGGCTTTTTCTAAAAAAAAAGGTGAAATAACTGTCGGGCCGTTTTCCTGGACGCATAATGACTTCTGCCGGGGCTGGCTGATTACCGGCCAGACCGGCAGCGGCAAAACCGTCTGCGCTGTCAAAACCATAATCACTTCACTGTTCCGCGATTGCCCCGAATGGGGCGGCGCGGTCGTGGACCAAAAGGGACAGTTCTATGAAGTCGTTTCGGAAGTCGCCAAAAGATATGGAGCCGCTAAAAAGCTGGTGGTTTTGCGAACCGGGAAGAAAGCTAAAAATAAATATAATCTCCTTTCCTATCCCGGTATTCCCTGGCGCACTTACGCCGGGATCATCGTCGATACCGCCGAAAGCATCGGCGTCAGATTCACCGACGCTTTCTGGAAAAACAGCGCCGAAGAGTTGATCGAAGTCATGCTGCAGCTCGTCGCGGTCGGCAAAACTCCGACCTTTGCCGATCTTTACGATATAATCAACGACAAGGAAAACATGCAGAGCCTGGTTGATGACCTGACCCTCATGAGCGATGGCCTTTCAGGTATCGAACAGGAAATGGCTTTAAAGAAGATCAGGCATTTCGTCAAACTTTCACAGGGCCAGAAAGACGGTATTCTTGGCGCCTGTAAAAGTATGCTGAATTTCTTCGGCAATCCAGATATCCGGGACGTCTTCTGCCCCATAAAAAATACCGTAAATTTTGCCGACCTGGACAAAGGCAAAATTTTCGTGATTTCCATGCCGCAGCGTTACAGCCGGGAACGGAATTACCTGAATACTTTCCTGAAACTGCTTTTTGCCAGTCATGCCCGTTTCCGCTTTGACAAACCGAAAAAATATAACCTGCTCGCCTTCATCGCTGATGAGGCGCAGTTGGTCGTTACCAGCAGCGAAATGTCTTCCGACCATGACACCGTTGCCATAACCAGGGAAGCCAATGCGACCTATATCCTGGCGACCCAGAGTACCTCCAGTTTCGCGCCAAGACTTAATGCACAAAAACTTGAAGCCCTGGTTCTGAACCTCTCAAACCAAATCTATTTCACGGTTGCGGATTCTAAATCCGCAAAGCTTGCTTCCGAAGTTTTCGGCGAACACACCGTCATTGAGGAAAGCAAAACCAGCGGCAAAGGCGGGTCCAGCGCCACCCGCCGGGAAGTGGAAAAGCCGATCTACAAACCGTCTGAATTACGAAATTTGAAAAAGTATCAATGCATTATCAGGCACCCGGACGGCAGACATAAAAAGATATATATGCCGCCTGTCGGAAAGAGATGGGGAGTGCCGTATTTTTACTATCGGGACCGGTTCGGGATACTGGCCCCATTGTTTTATATATTGCAGTGGAAATAATAATAAAGACGGATGTAACGGCGGTGTAATGCTCTGTAATGGCCGCTGTAATGGTCGCTTTCAGAGCCATAAATTCCAATAATTTTGTGTAATGGTGTGTAATGCTTTGTAATGGTTTTTGAGGAGAAATCAAAAATCTGCTGTAATGCTCGTGTAATGGTTGTAATGGTGAGTGTAATGCAATTTGAGGGGAAATTCGGAATTTGCTGTAATGGTTGGTGTAATGGTCTGTAATGACCGCTGTAATGGTGTCCAAAAAACGGCAACATTACAGCAGCATTACAGCAGCATTACAGCGGCTTTAAATATCTAAAAATAAACATATTATGAAGCATCATTACATAAAAGTGAGCATTACACGAACGTAATAGACCTCGATAGAGGGATATTGCGTCTGCGATAACAATGAAAACCCATAATCATTGCTTATCATGAGAGATTTCATATAAACCCACAACCCTAAATAGAAGGAGTAACCCAATTATGTTTACCATGTCAAAAGTAAAAGATGACAGTAGCACTGGTCACAACTTTATGTTCGACCACCTCTCCTGTAACGATTATTATTCTGAGAATGAAAAAATAGTCGGATACTGGTATGGAAAGTTAGCTCGTGAATTTAACATTCTCGGAAATGAAATTACAGCGGCGGAATTTGTTGCTATCCAGAAAAACAGGAATCCGTGGACGGGCGGCAAATTGACTTTGGCCGTCCGGAATGGTTCTTCCCGGTTTTTCGACTTCCAATGTTCGGCGCAAAAATCTGTATCCATCATGGCGGTCGTCATGAATTATCATCGGCTTTCAGAAGCCCATAGCCAATGCGTCAAAGAAGCCCTGAGTGAAATGGAAAAATTCGTCTCTTGCCGCATTCGCAAAGGTAACTTCA
>JBAYCO010000392.1:0-4386 GCA_041668685.1 Victivallaceae bacterium
ACGTGGACCGTGGGACGTGGGCTGTGTTAAGATTTTGGAGGAATAATTATTATGGATCGCTCATTAAAAAAAATTGCCGGGTTCAGCGCCTGTATTATCGGAGGAATAATTCTGGGAGGAATTATAACTTTTCATCTCTTCAATAAAATCTATTGTCACTTTGTCGTCAAGGATCAAGAGGTATTTATCAGGCATGAAATCATTAGTCCATATACGGTTTTACTGCCTTTGCGCAAAGGAAATACGGCAACAGCTGTTGAGCGTTTGGAAATGCAGCTTGATTCAGGATTATACGGCATGGCGGTAAACAACAGAATGCTTGATTCAGAAGATCATCTGTTACTGAAAAAGATACGGGAATACCGCGCCAAATATCCAAGAAAAAATAAAAATCCCGAAATTGAAACAAAAATCAACGAATTATTATCTCTTTCATCCCCAAAACATCGATGAAAATAATTATTTTAACCAAGCGGTTATTCGTCTGTAAATAAATGATTCTGTCACCAAATGATTCTGTCTAAAAACTCAAATTAACGCAACTCGTCCCACATCCCACATCCCACATCCCACATCCCACATCCCACGTTCCCAATTGGCATATTTCCGGAAGCGGTATATATTAGACCGACAGATATATAAGGGAAACAATCATGGAATCAGCTTACTGCATCGGCGTTCCGGCAAGAAATGAGGCGGTGAATATAACCGGCCTCCTGGACAGCCTGCTGGCGCAGACCGTGCCGCCCCGGAAAATTATCGTTTGCGTAAACGGCACCACCGATGATACTTTTGAAATAGCTTCCCGATACGCTGAAAAGAATAAAGTCATTCAAGTTATCACCAGCGATCCCGGCAAAGCCAACGCCTGGCATGAAATCATAAAACATGTTTCAACCGATATCGTCATGTTTTGCGACGGCGACGTAAGCGCGGACAAACAAGCCGCAGAAAAACTTCTGGAGCTGCTGAATTCCGATGAAAACTTAATTCTGGCGGGCGGCGCCGCCTGGTCCATTAACGAAAAGAAAACCTTTTTCGCCAAATACTTCGTCGCGGCGGAACCCGAACCGCCGGAGCCCAAATGGGTTATCGGCAGGCTTTACATGCTGCGCCTCAACAAACTCAAAGACCGGGTCAAAGAGCTCGGAATCGAACTCATGCCGCGCGACACCATCAATGACGACGGTTATCTGGAACTGGTAAGTTCCGGATACAATTCACTGACGAAAGCGGCGTTCGTCACCGCCGCCGGGGTCGATTCGTTTTCGGACTGGCGGCATCGCTATATCCGGATACTGGCGGGCCAAAAGGAACTGGAAAACCGCTACGGAAATCTACAGCCCCCGGAAAATGCGGAACCAACCGCGAAACAGCGCGAAAAATCAACGCGACACGGCCGGATCGGGCGAATTTACCGGGATTTGCGCCAAACTTATGAGGAAAGCAGACACGCCGGAAGTATCCGGGTAAAAATTGGCGTCATGTTGATCGCGCTGGCGAAAATATGTATTAATTTTTACTATAAAATCGTCGGCGGCCCTTATTGCAAAACAACTTGGACAGAAGCCAAATCAACAAAAAAAGAATTAACCGGGAAATAGCATGGAACGCAAAATAATCGGAATCGTCACCATTGCCCCCGGCGGAGGCTGGAATACCGTCCGCCAACGCTGGGAAAAATATTTTGCCGAAACCCCGGACGCCGATTTCCGTTTTTACCATATCGAGGAATACGCGCGCGGCATCCATCGCCTGACCGTAGAAAAACACTTTCTCAGAAGTTTATGGTATCTGGCCGCCGGGCGCGCCGCCGCCGAACACGCAATAAAAGACGGCTGCGAAACTATCCTGATCGATACCTTTCATTACGCCGCCTGGGCGCCGATTTATAAAAATGTCCGTTACCTCATGTACGGGGACGCCACCGCAAAACAACTGACCAGTCTGCGCCCGCTGGCAAGCAACAAGGACGCCAAACTGCCGAAGCTTATCGAATGGCTCTACAAAAAAGGCATAAAGCGACTGGCAAAACATAAAACAATTTTTCTCGGCATGAGCAACTGGTATCTCAAGGGTTTAAAGGAAGAATTCGGAATAGCTGACAAACAGTTGGTTGAACTGCCGATCGGGATCAACCTGAAACACTGGAAGCGGCGGGAAACGGAAACTTCCGGTAAAACCGGACTCGACATTCTCTTCATCGGCGACCCGTTCGGGGAAAAAGGCGGCCCCATATTGCAGGAAGTCGCTGCCATGCCGGAATTTGCCGGGTGCACTTTTCATTTCGTCGGGCGCACCTTCAAGTTTGAGAACAAGGACAACTGCCGCTGTTACAACAACATGCGAGCGGAGTCCGAAGAACTCCTTCAACTTTTTTCCCGCTGTGACGTAATGGCGCTGCCGACCTACTCTGATTTCAGCCCGAACGTAGCTATCGAAGCGCTGGCGATTAGCATACCGGTGATCATCACCGACGTCGCGGCGACGTCGGATATCGTTGCCGACGGCGAAACCGGAAGACTTCTCCAGCGCCCCCCGGATAAGGAACAAGTCCGCGCAAAACTGCTGGAATATCTCGACAACCCGGCCATGCTCAAAAAAGAATCCGCCGCCGCCCGCCGCCGCGCCGAAGAAAAATTTGATATTGACATCCATATGAAACGCCTTTATAATTATTTGACGGGAAACGAAAAAAACATTGATTGCGCGTGAGATTGTCCATCCCGGCACGAACAGCAGATAAAATAGATTTAAGTTTTAAGGGAACCTCTAAAAATTGTTTTTTTATGTAGCTTAAGCGTCTCGCTTGAGCAGAAACACAACCGGGACGGTTGTGCTACATTGAATTATTAGAAATCCCCTTAAGGGTTAAGGAAAAACACAAATCCAAAATAAAAAAATGATTCTGTCAAAAAAAATGCTTTGCATCAGTCAAAATAATAAACTCCGACACCATCAGGTTACATATGAATAAAGAAGAACGGCCCGCGCAAATCGGCAAATATACGGAACTTGTTTTGATCGGCGAAGGCGGGTGCGCAAAGGTTTTCGAGGCATTCGACCCAGAACTCGAACGCCGGGTCGCGTTAAAACTCCTGTCCCCGCGCCTCAGCGCCGACGAAAAGATGCGGGAACAGTTTTTCCGGGAAATCAAGGTTCAGGCTAACCTTAACATTCCGGGCATTGTAAAAGTGTTCGACTGCGGAAGTTCGCCGCATGGGCTTTATTACTCCATGGAACTCGTCAACGGCCTGAGTTTGGAAAAATACTGCTGGAACAATCACCTGACTTTGCAGAAAAAATTATCGCTGCTCGGTGAAGTCGCCGCAATCGTGGACAAACTCCACTCCAAAGGCATGCTTCACCGCGATATAAAACCGGGCAACGTCATGATTGACGAATACGAACAGGTGAAACTGCTCGACCTCGGCCTGGTGGCCATGATTGAAGATGAAATAAAACTTATCGATGATTTCCAGATTTCCGGCTCACCGGCCTATATGCCTCCGGAGGCGCTCCGCGATAAAAACGTTAATTCAGTCACCGCCGCCGCCGATATTTATTCACTGGCGGTAATGGCTTATGAAATCGTCTGCGCAAGACTGCCCTACGATGTCGATTTCCTGTCGCTGCAGGAGTTGTTCGAAGTGGTAAACAACGAAGCGCCGCAACCGATATATACCCCGTTTAATGAAAAAATTCCGCGCAAGGCTGAAAAAATCATCATGCAGGGGTTGAGCGTCAATCCCGCCGACCGACCGTCAGCGGCTGAATTCGCGAAAGCTATGAAAGAATCTTCGGAAGTAAATGGCGGAATACTAAAGCCGGCCGCAATTATTTTGGCTTCCGCCATTTCGGCCGGGCTCATCTATCACCTGTTTGCTTTGCCGGACAATGAAATCAATGTGCCGCAAAACGCGCCGGTTAAAAAAACGTTCCGGCTCCCGCCGCGAAAACCGCACCCGCAGCTACTCCCAAAGTACGGAAAATTCAGGAACGCAAAACTTTTTACCGGAATTCGGCGCCCGAAGATCTCACAGCGGAATGGCGGACGATAAAAAGCGAACTGGCGGCTGATTCTTCATTCAAGGGGATGGGGGCGCTTTACTATTCCCTGCCGGCAAAGTGCCTCATCAGTTTCAAAGCCGGAAAAACAATACTACGCTCAATTGATTCGCGGTTTGAAAGTTCCGGCAGTTTGTTTTACCAGGCCGGAGATGAACTGCAAGTGGAACTGAGGAAAAATTCATGGGATAAGCCGGTGGTTATTTCCTGGATTCCGGTCGCGGGGAATGCCGACGTATTATGCCCGAACAATAATATTTTCAACCCAAAAGGAGGAGAGAAACCATGAAAAAACTCGTACTTTTAAGTGCTTTGGCC
>JBAYCO010000393.1:0-4375 GCA_041668685.1 Victivallaceae bacterium
AGAACTTTGAGTTTTTTATTTTTCTTCCTGCACAACTCAACCTTTGTCCGGGCCGGATTGCCTGAGAATATATACATATTAATGCCATCGACAACAGAGATACTTCGTATGTCGCCGGTTATGAATATTTTGCCGCCGGCCCCGCGTATAAGCTGCCAGACTTTAAGCTGGGAAAGAAGCTCTTTTCCTTTAGCTTCATCAATACCAAAACAATAATATTCCGGAATACCGAATTTCGCGAAAAAATCCCTGACGGCGTGAACCCGTTTTATAAGCTTATCCTGGTCAGCCAGCCATTTCGGGGAAGTAACAAACCCGATATAATAAAGCGGCAACCCTTTCATTCCCGCGGCATTGCGCAATTCAAGCACTTTCCCCAGTGATTTTTTATCCCCGAAACTCTGGTAACTGTTTGGATTATAAATATTATGTTCATACATGTTCTTCAATTCAGCCGCAATCTGCTCACTGGAACGGGCTTCGGATGAAATAGTTCCCATAGGATATCTGGAATCATAGCGGGAACGGTAAAATATCGAACATATAAAATCATTCTTCAGGTTGTAACGGGTTTCAGGCATGGGCAAGTCAAAAGGAAGCGCCCGTACTTTGAGAACAACCCGCGCCAGAATTTCGTCTCCGTCGAGCACTTTCATTGTTCCGGTATAAATTCCCGGAGCCGCGTTTTTCGGAACTTTCACCGTTCCCCAGAACTGCTTTACAAGATTGGGGCCAAGCGTTAAAGGCAAAAGCTTTTTGGCGTCCCGGATCGGGAATTTATCCAGCGGCAAAACTCCCGTACCCTTTTTTAGATTCCATTTCGGATCATCCACGTTCCAATATCTATTGCCGTCAGGAAAGCGTAATTTTATACTATTCGTCTTTAATTTATGATCCACCTTAACCAGGGCATCATCGTTAAGCAGCAATTCAGGTATCACTCTTCGAGAAGTTCGTTGATACGGAGATTCCCAGGCGTCACCGGACTGATACCAGCATTTAACGCTTTTCAAATCGATATTAGCGGCTGGGATAACCGCCCCGGAACTGCTTTTCAACTCGTCGCAAAGCACCGTCAACCGCTCAAGTTTCCTGACCGCCTTAACCAGAATACTGAATGATTCAAATTCTCCCCCGGCAGCAATAATCCTGATTTCCTTTCCGCCCGACTTAACCTCTGATGGAAGCTGTCCCTGCGGCAAGATCATGAAATCAATTACCGGATTGTCTAAAGTATAAACGATTGCGTTATCCGGGAGTTTTTTGCCTTTAGCGGATTTCAGATCGGAAATATTACCGACAATCCGTTGATAATCCTCCGGACTCAAAACAAAACCTTGAGCCGCGCCCGCCTGGCGCGCTTTTAATTCCGCAAGGAATTTTTTGCAGTTATCCGCATACCGCCCCTGGCCGGTCGCTTTTGTATATTTGTTCAATAGTTCACTATATTCCACAAGTAGTTTTTGCTGTTGTTTCCGTTCAAGCTTATTGTTTTCGGAAACCGCTCCGGCGGGAATAACAGCATCGGTTATGCCGCATTTAACCACTTTGATTTCATCCAGATATAAAACGATGCGTTTACGTTTCGGAGAACCGAATAAAAACAAACCGATTCTGTCTATTTGCGGCTTCAATTTGTCCAAATCAAGCTTCGGAGCGTATTTTTCCCGGCACTTCGACTTCCATTGCCGCAGCCACGAGCCTATATCGACATTTAAATCCCGCCATTTATTTCCAGTGGCAGATAATTTGCTTACAGCTTGACAGCCGCTACGTTGCAGTTGAGTAGAAATAACATTGACACCAAGTCCAAACGTTCCTGAGCTTTCCTTCCCCAGTAAAACCCGGGTTTTCAGGTAAAAATCAGGCGGCGGCGCAAATCGGCACGGAATCTCAAAATAATAATATCCCTTTGCGTCCTCAAGGAAGCTGATATCGAGTTTGAATACTTTTCTACCGGCACGCGCGTTTTCAGTCGTCAATCCCATGAAATTAATTTTATATTTGCCGGAAGCAGTCCAGAATTTAACCGGTGACTTTGTTTGAAAATCCTCTTTAAAAATTACCTGCCCCACAGCTGACATAGCTCCCGCAAGTAAAATTAAACAAACTGCCGCCTGACAGTAACGTTGTCCCTTGTTCATATTGTTTTCCTTTACGTTGTTATCGTGTTGACTTTAGCCGTTTAACTTAGCGCCTGGTAAATTTTCTCGGCAATTACTAAATGCCCGGTCTGGTTGGGATGTACCGGCTCCGGGCAAAATGTATCCGATTCGTAATATTTCAGTAAATCCTGGAAGGCATCGTGGGTCTCCACCAGCAGGGTATTGTATTTTTTGCTCATATCATGGACAACCGCGATATAGTGCGGGAGCATTTCCAGTACTTTTGTCCTGAAAGAAGCAGTAGCGGCATCACTGCTGATATAAAATGGATCTATTAACAGTATCTTTGTTTCCGGCAAAGAATTAACGGTTAAACTGAGAATTTCATCATAAATCTCTTTAAATCTCACTACTGGATAACTTCCTTCCGTTTTTCGCAAAAAACGGTGCAGGTCATTAATGCCAATTTTTATGGAAAGCCATTCCGGCTTAAAATGCAGCATGTCGTCAAACCAGCGGTTGCGTAAGTCTTCCGCGGTATTTCCGCTAATCCCCTTGTTAATTATTTCTATGCGTTTTCCCGGTTCTCTGGCAATAAACATATCCCGAAAAATTTTAACATAGCCGGAGCCATATGGTATTTCCCCGCCACGTCTGCCGCAGTCGGTAATACTATCACCGATAAATAATATTTTCTCGCCGCTTTTCAGCTGAATAGACATTTTTGTATTCCTGAAATTTATTTTGTTTTTAATACCCCGTCCTTTGGGCGGGGTCATAGTTTTTCGGCTCTGCCTGAACATTATTGAAGTAATACCATGTTTGGCACAACCTGAATGTAGCACACTCTGCGTAGGCTGAGCCTGAGCGTAGCGAAAGGCAACATTCCCGTCCCGGTTGTGGAGGAACTCAAGACGCTTGAGCTACATTACGTCTTCTGCTCTCCTACGGGGAGCTTTTTCAATGCCGAGCTCTTTGAGCTCGTTTTTTTACTTTGTTTTATCCCGTGCTTTAGCTCCCGCCGCCTTTTTCCGCAGTTTTTCATAGAAGGTTTTCACATCCTTTACAAACTTCGGAGGGTAACGGGATACGATTTTCTTATTGTTAAAACATTCCAGAAAGAAATCAACGCTCTGCCGGTCAATCCCCGGCGGCTGCCCATTCATCTTCAGGAAAATCGGACTGCTGACGGCAAAATCCCCGAAATACTTACTGGGCTTGGAAAAACATTTTACCGCAATCCAGGAACTGTTCCGGAGCTTCAGGTTGATATTCTTCTTAAACTTCGTCCGACCTTCCGCCGGAAAACTCTGAACGCATTTGCCGTTTTCAATGAGTTCAAGCTTTTCCAGCCCCCACCAGGCATAGGCTTCTATTTCGACATTCACCGTATCACCGTTTACCGCGACTTCCCGGCCAATATCCTCACCGTTCGCCTTCACCAATAAAAGCGGCCCGCTTGTCGCAAAGATCGTTCCTTCCGCATAGGCTTTAATTATGTTTTCCCACGAAAGAGAGCGGAGTTTCAAGTATACCCGCTTGCCGCCCGGCGGCGGCCGGTCCGGCGACGAAAATGCGTTCGCATCAAAATCACTGCCCATTGTTACCGGAAGCCGGATGCCGATATTATTGAACCTCGTCCATAAATCATAAACTTCCCCGCGATGCCCGCAATGTGAATGCCAATCAAAAATATACCGGCCGCCGGATAACGGCAACTCCAAAAACATTTCCCCATAATGGTAATGGCTGCATGCTATTCCATCGTTTTTCCGGGCTTTCAAACAGGCGGGGGAAACGGTTCCCGAACTATCCCGCGTTTCCGCAGGCAGAATATAACAATAGTGACGCCGTTCTATGCCTCCCCGTTTCGCGAGAAAATCCTTCGTCGCAACCGGCTTGCAAGCGCTGTTGCGCTTTTCCCGGACATCCGCAAAGGCCAAATCTTCAGCTTGGGCAATTGCGCACACATCATCCCAGGAGGGGAAAGTGTCCCGGCTTTTGTTGCCATGGGTGCCACAGTGAAAATGATGATCCCCGCTGAACCAGCCTCCGGCTCGCATATCGATAAACCTTGCGAGTTTCACGTTAATCAGTTTGTCTTCGCCGGGAGCCAGGGAAAAAACGGTTTCTCCAGGAAAATACTCAAACCCGTGAAGCGCGGTAAGTTCGTATTTCCCGGCTGGAACCCGCAGCGAACAGGCGGAACCGGCCGACACATAGAAATATGCCGGTTTCCGCATATCTCCGCTCTGGTTATAAAATAAGCG
>JBAYCO010000394.1:0-4344 GCA_041668685.1 Victivallaceae bacterium
GAGTTGTGAGTTGTGAGTTGTGAGTTGTGAGTTGTGAGTTGTGAGTTATGAGTTGTGAGTTGTGAGTTATGAGTTGTGAGTTGTGAGTTGCCTTCGCCATGCTCAGGCTACGCAAAGTTTGTCAAAATAACAAATTCCTATAATATTTAATTACAGGTTTCTTTCCACCGGGGGAATCAGGCTTTCCTCAAGTTTGTGGACCTTGTTGCGCCAGGTCGCCAAATGCATTATCTCATTGTAAATGCACTTCATGTCGGCGCTTTCACACATGCCGTCCACACGCGCTCCGCCGCAAGGGCCGTTGGCCATGCCTTTCGGGCACAGTTCAGGACATACATAAAATGTCCTGGGCAAGCGGCATTGTGAACATTCCTTGCAGGAAGCGAAAAGCTTCTTAGCCAGATAATGACTTCCGGGCATTTGCTTGTCGGCGCGCGGAAACATGAATTTCCGGAGTTTATAGTAAATTTTTTCGCGGTTCGACAAACTCATCGGGGGAACCCGCGTCATGACGGGAGTCGTTTCCAGATGGGCCTTTGAGAAAAGATTCTCGAACAGATAAAATTTGTACGGATAAGGCGCCATTTCCGTTTTCGCGGTATATTCCATATATTCCTGCGCCCATTCCCTGAAAGAGGTAAATTCGGCCAAAGCTTTTTTAATGCGCTCCGCGGCGATTTTGATTTTATCGGGCGAATTCATCCCGACCAGTTGAACGCCGCTGTAACCAAGCAGGCGGCAGCCGGCGGCCTGCAATTCGAGCCGCCGCCATTGCGCCGCTTCGAACTGGTTATGGGAGTATTTTAGCTCACTTTCAAGTATCGCCTGGAAGTTGGCGGAGAAATGCACACCGGCCAAATGACCGCGCTGGATTTTTTCAAGCAGTTCAGGGGTTAAAAGCATCAGGCGCGCAATCGTCGGGAAATGACTCCCCCGATAAGACAAATACCAGCGCAATTCCTGCAATTTCAATATGTCCCAGCCGACCTGGACAACAATAAAATTAGCCCCCTGGTTAAGTTTCTTGATCAGTTTGAAGTATTGCGGGAAAGCGGTTTCGGGAGCGTATTTAAAAGGATTCACCGTGCAGCCCGCAAAAAAAGGTTTTTCCTCGCGGGGTTTCAGCAGTTCCAAAAGATGTACGCTGTCGGAAAAGAAACGCTGCCGGTTCTCCCTCGGCGCTTCATCCATGTAAGTGCCGCCGCTGACCGCCACTATATTGGGAAAACCGTTCGCCAGACAAAAATTCGCGGTGGCGGCGGCTTCCTGCAAACTGGATTCGCGGCCGCTTAGAAAAACGAGATGGCGGTCGCGGTTTTCTGGACTCAGGGCCATGGCGACATCCGAAGCGTTCAAAGTGTTCGGGGACATAAAACGGTCGGTAATCGCCAGTCCGGCGGAAATGCCCTTGATTCCAAGCGCCGCGTATTCGAATTCCTTCAAACGCTCCGCGGCAATCTCCGGGTCGGTAGTGTCGCTCGGAGCCTGCTGTTCAAAAAGAAGTATGAAATTCCCCTGATCGAGATTTTCGTGAAAACGGTTCACCGTCGGGTCAAAATTCATCTCCAGTTGTAAGCCGTCATCGTAAGTCATTTCAAGACTCTGGTTAAATATCCTTGTTCTTTTTTCCGAAATCAAAAATGAAAAATAAACCGGCAAGAAGATTGAAACCTATAAGGATTGCCGAATAAATGATCGGGACCGTCGCCCCGTTCGATATCCCGGCCGCATCCAGAATAACGTTAATGGTAACGTCCCGCAAGCCCAGCCCTGAATTCGAAGGCAGCATCCCCGCGACATTGCCGACGGTAACAGCGGTTATAACGTCCAGCAGATTCATCCCGTTCATTCCCAGGCTCTTCATAATAAAATAAAAAACCAGGACTACATTCAGATGCACGAACACCACGCTCACAAAACACATCCGGATAACGAGGCCCAGGGAATTGCGGTAAGTATCGATCACTTTGGTAAAACGGCTTACTATTCCGTATCCATATTTATCCCCCAGACGCATCAGCCGGCCTATCGGTTTTATCCGCTCGAAAAAACGGTGAAAGAACAAACACGTCATCGCTCCCAGTCCGGCAAGACAGATCGCGCTCAGGCCGAGAATACCAAGTACCCTGACCGTATCATTAAGCTGGATAACATCCAACCGCACTTTCATGAGAACCGGAAATGAAAACAAAATCATGACAAGCGCGAGGCTGAACATCCCCGCCATTCCGGTCATGCGGTCCATTAATATGGAAAAAACTCCTTCCGCCTTGGCTCCTTGAGCGGTGTGCCTGCTCAGGAATCCCATTTTGGCGACGTCTCCCCCGATAGCGCCGCCGGGTATGACCAGCGAGAAAAAATAACCTTTCATCGTCAGGGACAAAGCATCCATGAAACTTATATCAATGTCCAGCACCAGCGCCAGTTTATACCAGCGCCACGCACATACGACCATGTGGGAAACATAAGCCAGCGCTGCCGGCAGGAGCCAGAAATAATTGATATGCTCCAGGTTTGAGACAAAACTATTGTAATTTTTGTGTATGATCCACCATATTATGCCCACCGCAAGTCCGGTCTTTAATAAAAATGATAGAAACGCCCGTGTTTTTTTATATTTCTTTTCCGCCATATATACCTAACAGAATATTAATTTTAAGCTGTTGGTAATTTAGCACACTTTCGCAGGCAGACAATAGTCAATCAACGCCGCGTGCAAGTTTTTATGCGATTTCAGCCTTTTCAGGACGAGAGTCTCACAAATAAAAAAATGGCGGATGTAACGCTTCGTCGTCACCCGTTTTTAACGGGCGAAATTACGGAGGCAGAAAATCCTTCCTCAAAATCCTTATTGGTTGACATTTATTTCTATAGGTAAAGAGCGGCAATAAAGCGCGCTCGCAAACCAAAAAGGAGTGCAAAATGCACGAAGTACAACGAGAACAATTTACGTTCGGTTCCGGCAAAGTCACCTATGAAGGCGTCTTTTTAGGTGAAAGCGTCGGCGCTGTCGAAGTCAGCAGAAAAGCCAGTATTTATGAAATCAAAAAAGAGAAGATCTCGATTGTCGCGGATTGTTCAATCGTGACCGGGATCAAACTGGAAATTTCAATGACGCTGATTGCCACCGATGCCAGTGTGGAGCAATTTTTCAACCTCCAGAACCTGCTTCTTTCCCCGTCGATAGGTTCCAACCTCGCCGACACTGCCGGAGAACTGGTCATTCAAATTGATGACACAGGCGAAGAACATACTTTCTCCAATGTCGTCATCGATCCCGGCTTTAAACATCATCTGGGAAGTGAAGATCGCATTATTGATGTGGTCTTTTACAGTTTCAGCAATTCCTGACTGTAGCACGAGCGTCCCGCTTGTGTTTCTGCCCAAGCAAGACGCTTTAACCCCAAAAGCAAAAGGAAGAAATCATGTCCCTTACTACTCAAAATTTTAAAATCGGTCCTTGTTCAATCACTTATAAAGGCGAATTGCTTGGGATAACCCGCAACTGGTCTACTTTAAGCTTTAAATACAGCCATCATGACGTGAAAGTCAACAGAACCCATGAGCAGATCATTGATAAACGCTTAACCGGCATGCATGCCTACTTTAAAACAGAAATCCTTCAGATAGACGCAGGCGTCAATCAGTTGTTTCTCGGAAATACAACCTGGACTATGGACTATTTGGGTAAACGCTGGAGCCTGGAGGGCGGCGAGCTTTTGATTGTTCCCATAAGCGCTAACGACAAAATCGCCTATCGCATGCCTAATGCCCTGATAATTAATCAGGGAGTGTTGAGTTTCAGTAATACCGAAGCCTATACTCTGCAAATGGAATTTGAGTCCAACTATAATGACGGCGAAGAAATCCTGATCGAAACTTTGGACGCGGATACATGTGAAAGAGTAACCTTGGAGCGCGACGGCACAGATTCTATTTCCCTTGAGCGCGCCATGACCACATATATCGCCGACAAACTCGGCATGACCGTTGATACCGATATTTTCCGCGGCAGAATACCAATAGGCGTTGATGGTTGCGGAGTCCGGGTTCTCGGCAAAACCTTTGAGGATGATTCATCCTCCAATGACTATCAGGTAAAGTTTTCCTGCATTAATGAGTCGCGTAACCAGGTAATGAACAATATTGACAATCTGGAACAGCAATTTCCGGTATACGGAGAAAGCATGACCCTGGACGGGGAAGACAAACCTCTCAAAATGGTGCAAAATGTCGATATGCTACTTAGCGATGAAATCGCCGACGAAGGTAAAATCAAAATGTTTGGCGAACTCTTGCTGAGAGTAATAATTTAAAGCGGGAGACACTGTAATGTCATCAGAA
>JBAYCO010000395.1:0-4342 GCA_041668685.1 Victivallaceae bacterium
AAAAAACTGCACTTTTCTGAATAATTTTAAGACAAAAACAGGGGGAATGAACTCTGTTTTTGATAAACACCTGAATTTCAACATGATAAATGCTTATTCAGGTCAATGATTTTACAATAACAAAAACTGATAAAGGAGGTTAAAAATGAAAAAGCGGACGCCTGAAAAGAAATGGAATTTTACACTCATCGAACTCCTCGTCGTGATCGCTATCATAGCCATTCTCGCCTCAATGCTGTTGCCGGCACTGAACAAGGCGCGGGATAAGGCAAAAGCTATTTCATGTACAAATAAGCTGAAACAATTGGGGAGTGCGGCTACTCTTTATCAAAGTGATTACGATTCTTACTATCCAGCCGACGTTTATCCTAACACTAATGCGTCAACTTACCATTGGTCATCTTTCTTTAAAGATAATTATTCTATAAACGAAGATGTTTTTCAATGTCCGGCAGCCACTGGTTATGAGTTTCCCAGTAAGATAGGATATGGTTATAATTATTATCATCTCGGAAATTCTTATTATTATGATAGTTCTTATGTCGAATATAGTGTATGGGTGGCAAGGCCGGCTAAAATGACTCAAGTGGCATCTCCTTCTCAAACGCTGGTATATTGCGATTCCAGAAATTTAAGTTTGGGTATAGAATACGGTTGTCAAGGGGTCAATCCTTGGTACTCAACGACTAATGACGGGATTGGTGGAAATGCTTATGCCAGGCATTCAAACTCCATTAATATTAATTGGGGAGACGGTCATGTATCACAAATAAGATGTGGTAACAGCTTGAACCCCTATATTGAACTGGGACTTGGCGTGGGAAGCATACCGTTAGCCAAAACCGTTAAAACGGTATGGACACGTAATAAAAAATAGAGTCTGCGGGTAATATATCTATATTCCAACAGCGTTAGCTGCAAAATATCCAAAATGTTAATTTCCCGATTATCAAAGGGGACAGGAAGTTTATATTCATTTCACATTCGGCACAACTGTCATAAACATCGAGCAGTTTTTCAATATTTTATGTCGAAAAAACTCGAATTGTTTCCTTGTGTAAAACCCGAACTCGAAATTTTATGGAGAAAAATAAAATTTAAAAGCTAAATATTTTTTAAATTGCAGTTGGACACAGAAACGTGGTGTTTGTGTGTTATAATATAAGTAATACTTCAAAATTTAGTGGGGCTGAAGAATGGCAAATGTTGCGAAAATAGTACGAAAAAGACTACTCCTTAAGCAAAGCAAATCGTTTATTTTTTTAAAATTGTGTTTCCTCTTTTTCTTGTTTAGTGGAAATGTTTTGGGAAGTAACAATGAGAAAACACTGTTTTATCAAAACTTCGAGGACAATCCAACTGCGAAATTAACCAATAAAACCAGGGGGACCGCTTCTGGCGGTTTACATTTCAAAAATAGTTTTGATGGACGTGGTTTAGTTGTTGGTACTTGGGATAATACCCTGCATAATATAACATATGCCGCCAAGAATAATCTGAACTATCAGCAAGGATCCGTAGAATTATGGATAAAGCCCATGGACTGGAATGGCAGAGATATGAAATTTCATCATTTTTTTGCAGCCCAGGGCAAAAATATTACAATGATAATCTATAAATATACTAATTCGGATCTCTATTTCTTGTTTGGGCCTAAACAAAAATCCGCTAAAGGACGCGTACCGTGGACTGTTTGTGGACTCAATATAAGCCATTGGCGCTCAAATGAATGGCATCATCTGATCTGTACTTGGGACAAAAAAGAAATACAACTCGTTATAGATGGCGAAAGGGTTGCTAAACCAATCGCAACGTTTCCGGATACTCCTTTTGACGCTTTTTCTGTCGGCGCTCTGACTAAGTGGGCAAACACCGATGGGAAAACTTTAGTTGACAATCTCAAAATTTATCAACATGCTCTGAATACAGGAGAAATAAATATGTTGTGTCGGCCTCAGCAAAATAAAAAAAATAAAACTGTAACCCCCAGACCTATTAACCCGGATGCATTTTGGGTTTTGGAAAATGATTCTGTCAAGTTTTTTATTGATAAAAAACATGGGAATTTGGCCAGTGGCTGGAATTTAGCTGATCAAGAAGAATATATTACAGACTCTTTTGACAATTATATCATAAAAAAAGGTGCCTTGGACAAAGAAATTGCGGTGTCGGAAAAACAGGATACGTTTGAATTTCTGCTTAATGATCAGACAAAAGCTGAAAACAATCCGAAAATCATTAGTGTTATATGCAAAAATTCTGTTTGCGGCTTGAAAATTATTAAAACTTATGAACTTTGGAATAAAGAACGGAAATTAATTAAAAAGGTTGATTTCAGCATTGATAATAGTGATAAATTACTCCTCAAGTATGCCGGCGTTTTGAACTTCAACCATGATTTGCGTAAAGATAGCTATTACCATGTCCGTAACGAGCGAGACTCTTATGCTCCGTTTCTAGTCAAAGCTTCTGACGTAAAGCACCAGAGAAAAGTAGATAATTTACGGGGAATGTCACAAATTTGTTTAGTGAATCTAAAGAAAAAGTATGGTGTCGGTCAATATAAGTATTTGATCAACAACCGTTATGATCTGAAATACGGACTGGGGACAAGTTATTATACCCCGACAGGCTGGATTATTGCTGTCGGCGGTGATTTCATCGGGAAAGATAAAAAATTCTCCGCAGAAGTGCACTATACTATTTTCCCTGGTGATCATGTACAATTTCATTTGGACTATATGAATCTGCCAGCCTATCGGAAAGCCAATGATTATCAAACTCCTGACTGGCTGAAAGATGTACGATTTGTGGCCGGCTGGAATGAGGTGCATGAAATCGGCGTCAGGATTTCTCCTGAAGATTTTATGAAAATTTTTGAAAAAGACGAACCGCTTTTTGGGTATGTGCTTTCTCCCTGGGATGATCCGATGTGGGAAAATTATGGAGATTTCCTTGATGGAGAACTTGAATTATATCCCAAGGTAGGATTAGGCCGGATAAAGAGATTTAAAAGCGTAAAGGCAATTTGTCCGCAGTTGAGGCTAAGTTGCTATACTTGGCATTATGCGGTTGGTCCAAAGTCAAAAATATTTTTAAATCATCCTGAATGGCTGGTCTACAACGAAAATGACAAGCCGCAATGTCTCGCGGATTTTGTAGCTTATAAACTGAATTCCATTTTCCGGCAAAGGATTTGTGAGCCGGAATATATTAGATATGCTTGTGATAGAGTAAAACGGCTTTTGGTAAAACTGGGTTACGATACTTATTATACGGATGATATTTCTATTTCACGTGTTTCTGTAGATTGGAGAACTAAAACGGTAATACACAATTATCATTGGATTAATTATTGGAAGAAAATCAGAGAAACCGTTAAAAGCGTCGACAAAGATAAGGTTTATTTAGCCAATGCTTATCCCCCTGACATAATTGGACCGGATTGCGGATTGCTTGAAGCAGGAGGAGCCTTGATTGACCCGAAAAAATCCGCCAAAAGGGGCAGGAAAAGATGGACTGCCATCGCTGACCGGTTTTTTATGGCAAAATTATACCAACCTGGTGAGAGCCGTTGGGTAGCTCCTGTTTTCTGGGGACACAAGGGAATAAAGACAATAAGGAATAATGATCCTTACTATTCCAATTATCTGATCGGTTTGGGGATGAAGCCGATGAGCGCCGGTGAAGCGGATGCTGAATTCATGGGATCTACATTCAACAGTTTGTTATCCAAGCTTCCCTATATTGACGCAGCTTACGAGACCCGCGGGGTTCGTATTGTAAATACGGATATTTTGCCTTGCTGGTGGCGTGATGACGGCAATATTGAAGCTTATACCTTAAGGCAGGGAAATGCTTTCTTGATTCCGGTTATCAGCCATGAACGCAAAAACACTCAAGTTAGATTGACCTTTTCTTCTGAAAAAGCAGGACTGGATAAAAATTCAGAAACTTATTTCTGGGTTTTCGACATGGAGGATCCATGGCAATTTTCGAAAGCGGAAATGCTTAGTCCTGATTGGCGCCAAAAAAGTATAATGCTTAAACGGTTTCTAAAAAAACAGAAAAAACTCGGAGATAAAATTGATATACCTTTGACTGTCCGGCCAAAACTGCTTAGTTTGGTATTGGTTACTCAGGTCCCGGCTTTAATTTATGCGGTTAATGAAAGAAAATCCCAGATTTTATTGCCTAGTACCGTAGATATTGATATTAATGGTAAACTGGATTATGGCTCAAAAAAATTGCAGTTAACGATCAACTCAAGAAAAGATACGGCAGAAGTTATTGCATATTTTCCCAAGGCCTGGGGAGAACCGCAAATCTTCTCTGAAGGTAG
>JBAYCO010000396.1:0-4339 GCA_041668685.1 Victivallaceae bacterium
AATGGGCGGGAGACGCCGTACAGATAGCGTTTGACACCGCTAATGACGCCCTGCCGGGACAGGGATATAATTACAACGACTATGAATTAGGGGTTGCCTTGACTGCAAAAGGACCGTATTCTTATATGTGGCATGGCAATCAGTCGGCCGAACAAGCCGTAAGCGGGATAAAAACGGATTGCCGCCGGAACGGTAACACAACCTGCTATCGAATTGTTTTACCCTGGTCATTTTTGAAGGTTGCCCCCGCATCCGGGAAAAGTATACGGTTTAACGTTACCGTAATGGATAACGACGGGAACGGGATTGAGCATTTTTTACAAATTTCAGACGGCCTTGCCGGGAATATGGGCAAGCAGCCATGCCTGTACCGGGATCTGATACTATTTAAAGAAAAAAACAGCTCAACCCGGTTCATGCAATCGGCGACAGAAGCTTAAACACAATATCATGATATCTTAATCAACAACAAATAAAGGTTATAGACGGTATGAAAACTCGGCTTATGGCAAAATTAGCTTTATTGTTCGTTTGCGGCACGGCTTTACTTAAAGCGTCAGGCAAAGAGGCGACAACTGCGGTAATTCAAAAGGACTGGCCGGAGTATTTCCCGAACATCCAGATCCGGCCTTCGACTTATGAGCCGGAATTTGAACAGGTGGATATGTCTTGTGAAACTCCGCATTCAAAATGGGCCAACCCTTATTTTTCGGGCGCAATAAAGGCCCTCGTAATCGCCCCGCGAGTATCCCATCGCGATACTGTTGAACTGGCCCAGCGGCTGGAGCTGGATTTTACGGCTTTTTCATCTTATATCGGAAGAAGACTTGGCGGCGGAACCTTCGATCCTCTAAACAAAAAAGCTTCCGTTGGTGTCATATTCAAACGCTACAGCACGCCTCCCGGTTATGAACAACAGCCGCAGCAGGCGCGTCTGGAAAAACTTTTGCAGAACCAATATGAAGTAATCATTGCAGGCAAAATGCACTGGAACGCTTTTCCCGAAAAAATAAAAAACACCATTCTGGAGAAAGTTAAATCCGGAACCGGCCTGGTTATCGCCTTTGCAGGCGGTGAGTTGAAAGAATACGCTCCCTCGCAGATAATTAATGCCCCGCAAGCCGAAAATGACAGTATTGCGGAAATTTCCCGCGGAATACCGTTTACCGCGTTAAGGGCCGGCCGGCAATATAAATCCGACAAACAAGCGGCCGAAGCGATAATTTTTACCAGGCGTTACGGCAAAGGCCGGGTTGTTCTGCTGAAAGGCGCCGGAAAATCCCATAACAGCTTTTTAGTACCGGCTTTCCCGGTCTGTCCGGAAATCAAGTTGTGGGAACTTGACTATTATTTTGCCCTGGGAGCCAGAGCCGTAATCTGGGCGGCGGGAAAAGATTCACAATTTTCCGTTTCATTGCATAAACAAGCCGGAAAAATCGAAATCAAAAAAACGCAGACCGCCAAACCTGTCAAACTGACTGTAAAAATCAGAAATGAATACGGCGAAACCGTTTTTCGAAAAACAGACTGTGAATCAACAATTGAACTGCCGGATTTGCCCGGCGGCGAATACATAGCTGACGCAATAGCCGTATCTGATGGCAAAAAATTAAACTGGGCGTCGCTGGCATTCAAAATAACGGAAAAATACCGGATAAAATCTGTTGCCTGTACCGGAACCGGTATTATTCCCGGACAGGAAACCAAATTCAACGTCAGCTTGTCATGTAACAGCGCCGAAGATATGAAAATAAGGTTTCTGGTGTCTGACGTAATGGGCAGGCTTTTGAAAGACGTTTCCCGGCCGTTTCCGCCGAACGCGCCGCAAACGACTTTGGGCTTTAAACTGGAAAATCCGCTGTTTAACCTTGCCGTGGTGAAAGCCGAACTCTATAAGGGAAACAGGAAATTAAGCGAAAATATAACTTATTTCCCGGTAAAAAAGGCAAAGCCGCGCGACGAGTTCGGTTTTGTGTGCTGGGATCTCGACTCCTGCGAGTATATATGGTATTATGCCCGTAATGCGCTTTACAACCTTGGGGTTAACTGCTCATACGGGGGAACAACCTGGAACCAGTGCTGGGCGAACGCTGCCGGCGGTCTCCACACTATTCCTTATACGACCCGTTATGCACTGGAGAAAATAACCCAAGGCAGTCATCCTGCGCGAATACCTTGTCTCAGTGATCCTGCTTATATAAAAGCGCAAGGCGGGAAACTTGTGAAAATAGCTGAAGCCACCGTTCCTTTCGCGCCTCCGGGATATTCTCTGGGTGATGAAAACAATCTTTCAATTAATCAAGTGGAAGTATGCTTTTCCGGACACTGCCGCGACGGATTCAGAAAATTTGCTGAAAGCCGCTGCAAAACACTGGAAAAGCTGAATGACGCATGGCGTACTTCGTTTAAAAGCTGGGATGAAGTCGAACCTGTAACCCTGGCTGAAGCAAGAAAATTAAAACAACCCGGCAGATGGATTGCCTTCCGGACTTTCATGGAAAATGTATTCATGAACATCCACAAAAGCGGAAGTGAAAGTATTAAAAAAGCGAATGCCGGCGCTTTAGTCGGCTTTGACGGCGGCTTCGATACCACAAGTTTTAACGGCTATGACTGGTGGAAACTTTCCCGGATACTGGATTTATGGGCCATTTACCCGGATCATCTGCAAGCCGAAATACTTCGTTCCTTTCACCGTCCGGGGGCAGTAACCGGAAGGTGGTACGGCGGGTACAATCATATAACCAGGTTTCCGGAATACGCGCACTGGGAACCATGGTACGGCTTGTTTCATGAAATGAACAATATCTGGTGGTTTAATATTATTTCGCCTTACAACTCATATGTAACCGCGGAAGATACTTTGAATCCGTCAAACTTCAAACCTTTTGCGATTTTAAAGGCCAGTTCGGATGAAGTCCTGAAGATCAGGGACGGAATCGGCAAACTTCTTCTTGGAATGCGGCGGGACAGCGGCGGAATTGCCGTGCTTTATTCACAGCCCAGTCTCCATGCCTCGACTTTTTACGGGAGCGCCGACACCACCGCAAGGCAATACGATTTTATCCGCATGCTGGAAGACCTGAATTACCAGTACCGGTTTGTTTCTTACGAACAGCTCAAAAACGGAATTCTGCTGAAAGACAATTATAAATGTCTGGTATTACCCGGAGCAGTCGCATTGTCAAAAGAAGAAAAATTCCAGATACTTCGGTTCGCCGGTAAAGGCGGTTGTGTTATCGCTGATGTTGAGGCAGGCGCGTATGATGAAAACGGAAACAGCGTTAACGATGAAAAATGGACGCGTTTCATAAAAAGCAGGCTGATCGGCGACAGAATAAAAGGTTACAAAAAACATTGTCCGGAAGCGTCGGAGAAACGTTCGTTTTTCGCAAAATTCATGAAATCCGGGAATATTACGCCGGAATTCAAGCTGGAAGCCGAACAGGGCGGTTTGTACGAAGGCGAACTGGCTCTGTTCCGGGACGGGAAAGTCAAATACGTTGGAATCCTCCGGGATCATTCCCCCAAATCCGTCAAACAGACTGGAATATTGGCATTTTCGGAAAAATATTATGTCTATGATGTGATAAAACACAAATACGTCGGCTTTACCGACAACGTTAAGGTGAAGCTGGATGCGGGGAAAGCCGCTCTCTGGGCATTGTTTCCGGAAAAGGTTCCCGACAAGTTGACAATGAAGCTGGAGCAAGCTGCCTGCCAGGGTGAAAAAATAAATATTGAGATAAAAACGTCTTCTCAATTCCGGCACATTGTCCATCTGGACGTCTTCGGCCCTGACGGCAAAAAACTCAAATATTACTGTCAAGACGTGGAGCTGAAAAACGGAACGGGATATGCCGTTATTCCTTTCGCGCTTAATGATCCGAAAGGAAATTGGCGAATCACCGCCTGTGATACGGCGACCGGGATTTCAGACTGTAAAACCATAAATGTGAGATAACAATGAAAAACAAACTTTTTGCCGTATGGTTCCTTTTCCTGGCCGGGATTTTATATTCCGCAGGCGAAGAAGCGACTGGTAACGCTGTACTTTTAAAAAAGAAAAACGGTAATATAAAAATTGACGGACGTCTCGATGATGCCGGCTGGCGCGGCCGGATGACGGCTGATAAATTCTATAAGTCAAAAAAACTGGGGCTTCCCAAATACCAGACCGAGGTATATGTAACCTGGGATGATGAAAACCTTTATGTCGGCGCGAAGCTCTATGATGAAGATATTGTCGCAAATTACGTCCTGCGAGATGAGCCCATATATAACGAAGATGTATTTGAAATATTCATCAGGCCGGATTTGACGAAAAATTTCATTTTTG
>JBAYCO010000397.1:0-4328 GCA_041668685.1 Victivallaceae bacterium
CATGCCCGATAAAGTTTTCGTCCCGGACAAATACGCTGACAAGCTCAAAAACTACCTCGCTTCCGGCGGCGCAGTGATAAGTTCCGGATATTCGGGGCTGCGCGAGGATAAAAGTAACTTCGCGCTGCCGGACGAATGGGGCGTCAGGTACTCCGGAGAGGAAAAGTTCAATATCGTCTTTTTTGAAGCGGCTCCGGCTTTTACCGAGGGCATACCTGACACTCCGGTATCCATATATGAACCGGGCATCGCCGTCACGGCAAATGCGGGAACCGAAATCGCGGCGTATTTATGGGAACCCTATTTCAATAAGCACTGGGACGGTCGCCACGGTTATTATTACGTGCCGCCGCACCAGAAAACAAAACGGCCGGTTTTAACCCGAAACGGAAATATTTTTCATTTCACTTTTCCCATTTTCAACAGTTATTACGAACATGCTTACGTCGTTCATCGCAAGTTGCTGAATAACTGCCTGGAAAAACTCCTGCCGGAACCGCTGGTAAAAGTCAAGAATATTCCTTCCTTCGCAAGAGTAACCGTAACCGTGAAAGGCAACCTGACTATGATCCATATCCTTTCTTACGTCCCGGAACCGCGCGGGAAAAAACAGATAATTGAGGAACCAGTCGTATTGAATAATGTCGAAATAGCTTTCCGGACTGACGGTGCGTGTTTCAAGTATATTTATACCGCGCCGCATCGGGAGAAAATCGATTACCGGCTCTGTGACGGTTACGTCGTCATGGAAATACCGGAAGTCCGGGGGTATAATCTAATTGTTCTGGAAAAATAATAAACGGAGGTCAAAACCATGAAAAAAGCAGTCAAAGAAATCAAAGCGTCCGGAAAATTCCATGGATTTTTCAGGAAGAACACTTCCAAAATTTTCACACTCATTGAACTCCTCGTCGTGATCGCGATCATAGCCATCCTGGCGTCAATGCTGCTGCCGGCGCTGAATAAATCCAGGGAAAGAGCCAAGCAAAGCATATGTACAAATAAATTGAAGGGGATAGCGTTGGCTATTAATTTATACGTTGATGATTATAATGAATTCCTGCCTCCTAATCAGAGCTCACGTACCGGAGGAACTGGACCTCATTCGTATTGGTGGCCGGATTTTCTGCTCCCATACTTACTCCCAAATGGCGCGGAACGTTTTTACGGCAGTCCCAAAGGAGCTTACAGATGGGAAAAAAATCCTTTTGACTGTCCATCGCAAGCAATACCATCAACAGCGCTGGGAATTTATAACTGCTATTTCGCGACTACCGGAGGTTTTTCGCCGCGTTACTCGGTTTACGGCAACACGGCAAGAACTATAGCAAGGAAATTTAATTTTTCCGGGAAAACGGCACTGTTATTTGAAACGCCTCTCGACAGTTACGGTACTGCCACCGGTACCACAACCACCAGCACCAGCGAAGGCGGAACATATTGGTATGGATACAAGTGGCAGAATACCAGCGCTCGACATAATGAAGGCATAAACTGGCTTTTTGCGGATTCCCGGGTTATCTGGAGACGCTGGGAACCTGTTAATGGCGGTACGCAGGCGGAATTTAATCGAGACTGGGAACTGCTTAAATAATAACGCAATAAATTTCATGTTCATATTTACAGGGAGAAATTACATTATGGAAAAGGTCAAGGAATTTGATCTGATAATTATCGGCGCCGGCGCGGCCGGGACATTAGCTGCAATTGCCGCAGGCAGAAAAGGATTGAAAACTCTTCTCGTCGAAAAAGAAAATTGTGCCGGCGGTATGGTCAGCTCAGGGCTTCTGTCTATTTGGGGGCCTTTCGATGACGGCGAGAAACGAATAATAAAAGGACTGCCGGAAGAAATACTTCAGCGTCTTGTTGACCGGAAATTCGCTGAAAACCGAAAAACCGGTTTTATTGCTGTAGATCCGGAAGGAGTTAAGCTGGTTCTGGATGAATTTATCACCGAAGCAGGAGTGGAAGTCCTGTACCACACAATACTGGCGGGAGCCGAAACAGAAAGCAATCTTATTGAAGAGATAACCCTTGCAACAAAATCAGGTAAAAGCCGGGTAAAAGCCCAGATATATATCGATGCCAGCGGTGACGGCGACCTGGCTGCTCAAAGCGGAGTTTCTTTTGTAACAGGCAAACCGGAAACCGGCTGGGTACAGCCGATGAGCAGTATTTGCCGTTTAGGCGGAATAGATGAAAACCTTTATCATTGGGAAGGTAATTTCCGCTACCGCAATGAAATAAAGCAAGCTATTGAAAACGGAGAAATAACCTTTGACGCAGACGGCATAGGATGTGCGACCTATGTCCCCGGCCTTAAAGGAGTTATTGCTGTAAACATGTCCCATGTTTCCGACTTGGATCCTTTGTCGGCGCAGGATGTTTCAAAAGCTGAAATTATCGGGCGAAAACAGTGCCGGGAAATTTTGCTTTTTTTCCGGAAGTATGTTACCGGTTGCGCCGAAGCTTTCCTGATCGACACCGGCATGCAGATAGGAATACGCGAATCAAGAAGGATTCAAGGGAAGTACATGCTTACCGCTGAAGATATTCTTGCCGGACGGGAATTCCCGGATAATATCGCGGTAAATGCCTATCATATTGATATTCATATCCCTTCCAAGGAGAAAACTTCCGATACCATAAGAAAACCCAAAAAATATTACGGGATTCCGTTTCGGTCCCTGTTGCCTTTAGAGGTAAATAACCTGATCGTAACGGGGAGATGTATTTCCTGTACTCATGAGGCTTTGGGATCAGTACGGATAATGCCCTGCTGCATGGCTATGGGACAAGCCGCAGGAACTGCCGCATTTCTGGCAATACAAAACCACACGATTCCTGGAAATATTGATATTTCACAGCTTCAGGATATGCTTTTTCGGGATAAAGCCTGTCTGGGATAACTGAAACCGTCACAGAATTGATTAATTAAGGAATAATACCATGCATTTGATTTTTGACAATAGGATAAAATTTTTTGGAGTTGCGTTAATTTGTATTTTTTACCTGGCCCCACAGGAAACGACAGGCGGCGGCAATAATAAGGAAACGCTTGAAATAATCTTAGCTGAAGGCTGCGGTTATTACGACTCAAAAGCCGCGGATGAATTGAAATCATATCTTTCCAGAGATAAGAACCTTAACATCAGAATAAAATCCTTAAAGCAGGTACAAAATATCCATGAAGGATCAATAATCATCGGTCAGGCGGCACTGGATTCCGGTATCATTTCAGAAAAAGAACTTAGCGAAGTTGGCGAGCAGGGATATGTCATAAAATGCCGGGATAAAAAGTTTTATATTGCCGGAGGCAAATACGGCGGTATTTTAGACGGAGTTTACCGTTTTCTTGAAGAAGCCGGCTTCAGATTTTATGCTCAGGATGCTGTAATAATTCCAGTAAGAATAGAATTTAAAAAATTTGAAGACATAAAAGCAAAACCCTTTTTCGAACATAATCTGAAATCTCGTCTTCAGGCATCCCCCGGAGGCGTAGATAAAAAACTTGACAGTCAGTGGCCGCGCCTGTCCTGGGAGCATACAAATCAGTTCCTGGTACCGGCCGCATATTACGGCAAAGACCATCCGGAATATTATGCAAAAGATGAAAACGGCGATTTTTATATAAAAAAAGAAAAATATCTGCGCAATGTAATGCCTCAGACAATGCTTTGCATTTCTAATCCGGAAGTGAGAAAAATCGCCAAACAACGCTTGAAACTGTGGGTAAACGCAAAAAAAGAAAAGAAATTTTTTATGGTTGCCCAAATGGACGGGCTTGGTTGGTGTCAATGTGAAAAATGTAAAGCTCTGGATACAGTACCGGGCAAAGTAATGACTGACCGCCTGCTTGATTACGTTAATGACCTGGCAAAGGAAATATATAAAACAAATCCCGATAAAATTATAACGATACTAGCCTATACTGACAGGACGGCTCCGCCTCCGCGGGTTGTAAAATCCCTGGCGCCAAACGTCAGGGTGTTCCTTTGCGTCTATCCTCCGGAAGTAAAGGATAAAGGTCATTGGTTTACCCATAAATTGAACCGAAAATTTCTTCCATGGTATGAAGGATGGCTGAAAAAATTTCCCGGTCAGGTGTATATATATGATTACCCTTATGTAAGTTTCAATTGTCTCAGTTTTATACACGCGCACATGTTTGAACGCATCAAACGATATGCGAAAGACGGCATCCGGGGGTTGCATTTCAACAGTTGTCCGTTTTACATGTATTCCCTGTTCAACTATGTTGCATCCAAACTGGCATGGGATCCTTCCCTGGACACAGGAACACTGGTAGCGAATTTTATCGCTGGTTA
>JBAYCO010000398.1:0-4297 GCA_041668685.1 Victivallaceae bacterium
ACCTGAAAAAGTAACAATCGAAGAGCTGAAAAAGCTTTGTTCAGCAAAGTCTAAGTAGACCCTGTTTATATATTTTATCTTGCCGTAATTCGTAATTCGTAATTATTTCAGCTTTTCAAGTTGAAATATCTGGATTATTGATGTACCTTGCCGAATGTAATTATTGTCGTTTAATTCATTAATATAAAGGACTTTTCTAATGAGCAAAATCAATGCCCCGCATGTATTTACCTCCGAATCAGTTTCGGAAGGCCATCCAGACAAAGTATGTGACCAGATTTCAGACGCTATTCTGGACGCCTGTTTGAAAGACGATCCGGAAAGCCGGGTTGCGTGTGAAACTTTGACTACAACCGACCTGATCGTTATTTCCGGCGAAATAACCACTAAAAGCAAAGTGAACTGGGAAGCCGTCGCGCGCAAAGCTGTCGCGAAAATCGGATACACCAGTTCCGATGTCGGATTCTGCGCCGACTCATGCAAAGTATTTATTTCCATCCATAAACAGTCGCCGGATATTTCACAGGGCGTAACTGAAGGCGAAGGAATGTTCCAGGAACAAGGCGCCGGCGACCAGGGAATGATGTTCGGTTTCGCTTCCGATGAAACAGAAGAACTTATGCCCGCCCCGATTCTTTATTCCCATAAAATAGTAGCGGAACTGGCCCGCCGCCGCAAGGAAATGCCGGAAGAATATTCTTATCTTCGCCCGGATTCCAAAAGCCAGGTGTCAATTCGTTACGAAAAAGGACAGCCGGTATGTGTCGAAACAATCGTTGTTTCCCATCAGCATACCCCGGACATGCGGAACGAACAGCTCGAAATGCTGGTAAAAGAAGTCTCCGAAGAAGTTATCCCGGCTGAATTAATGAACAGCAAGGTAAAATACTACGTCAATCCGACCGGGCGTTTTGAAGTCGGCGGCCCGAACGGGGATACCGGCCTGACCGGACGTAAGATCATTGTCGATACTTACGGCGGCGTCGGTTCTCACGGCGGCGGCGCGTTTTCCGGCAAGGATCCTTCCAAAGTTGACCGTTCCGCGGCTTATATGTGCCGTTATATCGCGAAAAATATCGTTGCTTCCGGGCTAGCCGGAAAATGTGAAATCCAGGTTGCCTACGCAATCGGCGTAGCCGAACCCCTCAGCATCAACGTGGATACTTACGGCACCGGCAAACTCAGTAAAGATTCTGATCTCGAAAAGGTGGTTCGTGAAGTATTTGACCTCAAACCCGCCTCCATCATCAAAATTTTACAGCTTAAACATCCGCAAGCCAACGGCTGGACATATCAGGATACCGCCGCTTACGGGCATTTCGGACGGGGACATTTCCCGTGGGAAAAAACCGACAGAATAAAGGATTTGCAGAAGGCCGCTGAAAAATATAAATAATCAAAGGCGCGTTTTAAAATGATCTGTTCGGAAAAAATATTGGGGATAGGTTCGCCTATCGTTGATTTCCTGGTCCATGTCGATGACCAGTTCCTCGAAGATATCGGAGCCGAAAAAGGCGGAATGGTGCTGGTTGATTCTGAAGAAATGGAAAAACTGCTGGCAGCCATTCCCGGACAGGCAGTGCTTGCGCCGGGCGGTTCTGCCGGAAACGCCCTCTTCGGTTTAGCCAAACTGCATGAATCGACCGCTTTTCTCGGCAAGCTGGGCGATGATGTGGCCGGAGATTTTTTCCGGAACAAACTGGTTGAGCTCGGCGGCTGTGAAAAATCTTTTCTCGTCGTTGAAGGCGGAGTTACCGGCCGCTGTCTCAGCATGGTTACTCCGGATTCGGAACGCACTATGCGAACCGACCTCGGAATTGCGTCTTCGTTGACCGCTGATGATATTTCGGAAGCCGCTTTCGAAGGTGTTGACCATGTCCATGTCGAGGGTTATCTGCTCTTCCTTGAGGGAGTAGTGGAAAAAATCATGGCCGTAGCACAGGCCAGCGGCTGTACTGTCAGCCTTGACTTGGCAACGTTTGAGCTTGTCCGCCTGAAACGTGATTTGCTGAAGCATTTAATCCGGGAATATGTGGACGTCGTTTTCGCCAATGAAGACGAAGCGGCGGAATTCACCGGTTCCGGGGTTCCGGAGGAACAGGCCGCCGGAATTGCGCAGCTTCACTGTGTGGCGGCGGTCAAGCTTGGAGCGGAAGGGTGCTGCTTGCAGGACGATTCCGGTATTTACAGGATCCCTGCCAGAAGCGTTGAAGTTGTCGATACTACCGCCGCCGGTGATTTATGGGCAGCCGGTTTTCTGCACGGCTGGCTGAACGGCGCGCCCCTGGCGCAATGCGGCGAATATGGAACTATAACGGCTTCGGAAGTTATTCAGGTTATGGGATCGCAGATTCCTGAAGAAAGATGGGAAAATATCAGACTGGAGCTGGAAGTTTAATATGTCACCGATTTTTATAAGGTTGTATGGCAAAATGCTTGAAAAAGCCGGCGGCTTCTAATCCCGGCCCTTTAATTTCAAAAAAATACTTACCAATCATAACTCTTTTTTAATTTTGGAGATCATTTATTATGGATTATAAGATCGCGGATATCGCTTTGGCCGATTTCGGCCGCAAAGAACTGGATATAGCCGAACATGAAATGCCCGGACTGATGGCGACGCGCCGTAAATACGGCGAAGAAAAACCGCTTGAGGGCATCAAGATCATGGGCAGTCTGCATATGACGATACAGACCGCCGTATTGATTGAAACCCTGGTCGCTCTCGGCGCTGACGTGCGTTGGGCGTCATGCAATATTTTTTCCACCCAGGACCATGCCGCGGCCGCAATAGCGAAATGCGGCATCCCGGTTTTCGCCTGGAAAGGCGAAAACCTGGAAGAATACTGGGACTGTACTTACCGCGCCATGACCTGGCCTGACGGCAGCGGCCCGGAGCAGGTGGTTGACGACGGCGGGGACGCAACGTTATTAATCCATCGCGGCTATCAGGCCGAGGAAGACTCCTCTATTCTCGATGAGCCCACCGACAACGCCGAACTTCAAATTGTAAATAAACTGCTGAAAAAAATACTTGCGGAAGACCCCAGCCATTGGCATAAAGTCGTAGATGGAATGAAAGGAGTTTCCGAAGAAACCACTACCGGCGTTCACCGCCTGATACAGATGGAGGCAAAAGGGAAATTGCTTTTCCAGGCCATCAACGTCAATGACTCTGTCACCAAAAGCAAATTCGATAATGTTTACGGCTGCCGCCATTCCTTGACGGACGGGCTCAAGCGCGCCATGGATGTGCTGATTTCAGGCAAAACCGCAATGGTTTGCGGTTACGGCGACGTCGGCAAGGGCTGCGTCGAAGCCATGAGTAACGAACGGGCCAGGGTCATGGTCAGCGAAATCGATCCGATTTGCGCATTGCAGGCCTGTATGGCCGGAATCAAGGTATGCACGGTTGAAGACGCTTTGCCGACTGCGGATATTTATGTAACCACGACCGGCAACCGGGACGTTATTACAGCGGAACATATGAGCAAAATGAAAGACCAGGCAATCGTCTGCAATATCGGGCATTTCGACAATGAGATCCAGGTCGGGAAACTCGAAAAAATGCCCGGCGTCATCAAAGAAGAGATCAAAGGCAGTTCATGTCCGGTCCATCGCTATACTTTCCCGGACGGACACTGTATTTATATTCTCGCCGAAGGGCGTCTGGTCAACCTCGGCTGCGCCACCGGGCATCCGAGTTTTGTCATGTCCAACAGTTTTACCAACCAGACCCTGGCGCAGATCGACATAGCCAAAAATAAAGACCGCAAGATCGGGGTTTACCGTTTGGCTAAAGAACTTGACGAGGAAGTCGCGGCGCTCCATCTCGAACAGCTTGGCGCGAAACTTACCAGGATGACCCCGTCGCAATCGGAATATCTGGGAATACCGGTAGACGGGCCCTATAAACCGGAACACTACCGCTATTAAAAATAGTAAGTGGTTTTAAGTAGTGCCGAGAGCAGCCTTGCTCCGGCACAGATAACCTCAAAAGTAGATATAAACTTTACCGGTCACGGTGCGAGGCCGCACTCGTGACTACTAATACCAATAATAACGAACCATTTAAAAACGGAGATGGCTCAAAAAAATACGTTGCATCAGCAAATTTCGTATCACGGATAGTTTTCAAGCAACGTAATACATCTTTCAAGCAATAACAACTCCGCCCATCCTAAATTTTTACGGAAAGATTTTAATTTTTCCATATAGATGCTGACATCTCCTGAACGTTTTGCCTTGGATGCGGCCAGTATCCATAAATAACATTCCTGAAACGGCACCGGGGTAA
>JBAYCO010000399.1:0-4285 GCA_041668685.1 Victivallaceae bacterium
TTTTGGCCTTTTAGATTTGCGCAGAATTTTTGAACCCAAACGGTGTCAATATCTTTAATTTTCCGTCGGTTAATTCCCATAAAAACTTTAATATTATTTTTTTCGGCGAGTTCCAGATAGTTTTTGGCCGCCTGAATGTCAGCAGTCTTTTGATCTTCAAAAGAATATGAGTGGGTTACGTTAAAGCCGGCTTCGTGCAAACCGGAAAAATCGTGAAGCGAATCACTGGGATCACGGTAGGCCCCGACCGGGAAAAACGGCTTGCCGTTTAATAACATTACCTTATCCTTTCTGAAAGTGATCTTATTGCTGCTTTCAGTTGTGGAATAAACAAAATCAAAACTTTGTTTTTCTACGGTAATACTTACGTCGTAAGCTCCTTTATTCAAATTCTGTGCCGGTTCAAATGTTACAAGTCCATTTTTGTTCGACAAGATTCTGCCTTTAACACCGTTAAGTTTTATGTCAATATTTCTTATTTCCTGTTGCGGATATATCTGGAATGTTAATTTCGGCTGGGCGGAAGAAAATTTATTTATCCATAAAGGAATAATCTTTACCGGCCGCTTGGGCGCATCCGGCGCGACCTCGAAGGAAAAAGGTTCTTTACTTGTAAAATTCGGATAAAATGTTTTTACTTTCCAATACCATTTTCCTGACGCAAGAGCAAATTTGGGACGAATACAATCAACCGGCTTGTAACTAAACAGACTGA
The DNA here is from genome assembly GCA_041668685.1 of Victivallaceae bacterium. Taxonomy (GTDB): domain Bacteria; phylum Verrucomicrobiota; class Lentisphaeria; order Victivallales; family Victivallaceae; genus JAHOYW01. Next base: position 716 of record JBAYCO010000399.1, read on the forward strand.
AGGTTGCGTTTTCAGGGAAGGATGGATTTTGTGAAAGCAATACTACGCCGGAATATTTTGGACTCCATTTAAATTCCGGTCGACTGGTCGTCAACAAGGCATTGTTTTCGGGCGCCTGAAGCACAAGGGGATTGGACATTTCCTTTACTGTTAAGTCATCAAAAATTACAGTTCCTTGCCCCTCAATACCTGCAAGAATTTGAATAAATCCGTGTTCGCTATTCATTTTTATTGTATAGGGAACAATAATTTCAACCCATTTTTCATGGGTCCCATAAATTCCCTTTGGAAAAGTACCTCCCGCAACCCATTTCTTATTTTTATCAGCAAGCTGGAAAAACAGTACCGCTCCGCGATCTCTCGACTTGTACTTTTTTACATTGAAACATTTGACTTTAATTTTTCCACAATAGTTTTTACCTTTTTCTATCGGCAGGCAATATGATGCGTATTGAGCTTGGTCAGTGGTTATTTTTAAACAACTTCCATCGCCATTATTGCCGATAAGTTTTGTTCCTTTCGGCAGCGTCCAGCCTTTCTTTTCAAGTTCAGGTATGGAGGTGTTAAAGTCTTCACGCATTATAACTTTCTCTGCATTAATTTGAGTACTTACGCAAAAACCTAATACAAAAGTTAAAACTAATTTCCGTAAAATTGACATTTTATCATCCTTTTTTTATTGAAGAGTTGTTTTCTTTTAAAAAATCTTTGATTTCTTCAGGCCGGTTGTCTTGAACCGCATGTTGTTTTTTATGATGTGAGCTAAACTTTAACTCTTTGGCTCATAACGTTTCCAGTTAATAATCCTTGGAACAGTTAATTAATTTGTTTTTTTATGGCGGCGCTGCCTTCATAAACTTGGACTACGATACTGGAATCATCAAACATATCTATTGCGGCCTGAGCATACTCTCGCGATAAAAGTCGATTGACGTGTCCATCGAGGAATGAGATATTAGCAAATTTACCATGTCGAAAATGCGCCAGCATTCTACCGTTATCTAAATACATTGAAGAATATTGTCTGTTAATGTCATCTTCAATATAATTAGAATCAGCATTAATTATATGTCTGCTTGGTTTGCGAACCTTTTGGGTATATAAAACAATACCGCGAGGAATACTACCGCTAAGTGTAAAGGCACAATAATCAGGAAGCGTGGCAAGATAACCATAAGAATCGCGGGGATTTGTACGTTTAAATGTGAGAGTTGGCCAAATGGGACACTTCATTACGTTAATATTTTTAATATAGTCTCCGTTTATCAATCTATGTCCCCATCGGATTTCATTTTCTCCATCATACCAATAAATCGAGTTTATATTTGCGTTGTCATCGGCATAGGAAAGGCCTGCCAAAATACATTGCTTGAGATTTGAAGTGCATTCTATCGCTTTTGCCTTCTCTCTGGCCTTGTTCAAGGCAGGCAGCAGCATACTGGCAAGAATCGCTATGATGGCGATCACAATGAGGAGTTCGATGAGCGTGAAAATTCCATTTTGCTTCATTTTGCCGTCTCCATTTTTTGTTTGCTGATGTTTCATTTTAAACCTCATTTTTTAGTGTAGGTTGTTTCTCGGTATTTTGCAAACACGAAATCGATGTAAAGCGTTGCCGACCAGCCGTAATCGTGAAATGACTGATGAAAAGAATCCGGTATGTTTTTGGATTTACGCAACAGCGCTGGCGGTTCGACTTCGTCCCGGTCATCATAAAATTCAAAGAAAGTACCGTATTTTAGATACATTTTTTCCAGTTCCAGCATTGTCCGGTCAATAAGCATATTCGCTTCGGTACTGAAGCCGTAACGCCGCAGTCCGCGGGCTATCAGCCAATTGACATTTACCCAGACCGGGCCGCGCCACATGTCTTTAGCATAGTATTTTCCACTGCAAACAGCTATGGATGGAACCGGAAATGCGGTCTTGAAAGTATCAGGATTATTCAGGTGTGAGGCCAGGGCGGCGGCTTGTTTTTGAGAAGGTGCGCCGCATATCAAAGGCAGGAAACCGGAGCTGGCCATGACATCCGACATTTTATTCCGGTCGATATCATAATCAAAATAAAAATTATTTTCCGGGTTCCAAAGTTTTTTGTTGATCAGATGGTTTAATTTCCTGTGCCGTTCCTTCCATAAGGCTACGTCTTCAAGGAGGCCGAGTTCCTCTGCGAATTCCGCCATAATTTCACATTCCAACGATAAAAATGCATTAAAATCGGCAGCCTTCAATTGAGTGGCGGCATCAAAACGCGGCGAATTATCCATACCGCTTTCGCCGCTGCGACAATTTTTGTTAGCTTCAATATACCACTCCACCAGTCCTGAGCCATCGGAATCACGATTGGCAAAATCCCATTCAACATATCCTTTCAGCGCCGGATAGGATTCCCGCAGCCATCGGCTGTCCGCTTCAACTTCCTGTACCAGTTTGACTCCCATGGCCAGTACCGGCGGTTGAGTAATATCCTTAATCCTGTCAGGAGTCATATCTAACGAAATTAGCCCGTCTGCCCTGGCACATTCCAATACCGCCGAAATTATTTCTCTGGCTATTTTAACATCCAGATGCCTGGTCCCGACGGCATGAAACACCGAATCCCATAACCACATTTTACGGTGCGGCCAGCGGTCAGGAGTCGTCCATAATTTTTTGATTATGCCTTCCGGGGTACAGAATTGCGTACGCAATTGCGAATATGCTTTCCACAAAGTGCGGGTGGTCGCTTCCGGTAACCCATTGGGCATCGGGAATTTTTCCAATTGGCGGCGGCGTTCGTTGATTACTTTGTCAATGTTTTCAGTCAGCAGTTCAGGGCGGAAATAATCCTTGCTGCCGATAAGAGTCCTGTTGCCGGAACAAAGCATTTTTACCGGGCTTGCGGTTTCAATATGAAAGTCTCCCTCGAGCAGGAAGTGCCGGGCGTCGACAAAAACCCCCCGGGCTTGTCCCATGCGGAAAAAATCACCGGCAAGAGTTGGTTTGTCGGTATCCGGATTAAAGTTTTTTACCTTTATGCGGCCGCCGTCTTCCGGCCATTTTATTTCAAACCCGGTAAAGTTGAACGCGGTGCGCAAAACTAAACCGTCATTGTAATCGGTTTTGCCGTCCAGCCCTGAGAAAGCGAGAAGTTGTCCGGGGCCCCATACATTTAATATATTGTTGTTCATTCGATTATCCTGTTTGATTATATTATTGATTATATATCCAAATATTATTTGCAACAAGCTTAAAAATGGAGTATATATATGATATATTACCAAAAATATCAGTTTTTATAGAAATCGGCGAAGGAGCGGCGGAAGGCAATGCTCAAACACGTAAAAAATATTAAGTCGCGTTCCCGTGACGGGATATCGCATATCTGGTTTACTCCTTTCGAACAATATTATGTCAGGGATATGTATCATGAACCCCAGCCCGAACTGAGTAAAATGTTCCCGCTGCGTCTGGATTTCGTTAATGACGAGCATTGTTTCGAGAAATATTATCGCCGCCGGGAAGCTTCGGAAGTTTTTTCAGTCGAACTGGTATTGAAAGGTTCAATGTATTTTGTGCAGGATGAAAAAA
>JBAYCO010000400.1:0-4272 GCA_041668685.1 Victivallaceae bacterium
CGGAAATATGCGGATTTTTTTGTCCGTCGCGCCGCTGAAGCAGTTGTCGAAGCCTGGAGGAAACGGACTGCCGGCGGCGTTGCCTGGGGATATGGATATGCTGTTGTCGGCCATTGCCGCCGCACTGTGTATTTTGACGATGCATCCAAGCGCTCCGGCGCAACTGCTTCCATACCTGGAATTATGATAAATGGCCATTGCGTTATGCACGGCAATACTAACGACCGTCAATTCAGTCATTTTGAAACGGGTCCCGATTCCCATGTGAATTTGCTTTTCACCTTTGATCCGAAAGGGAAACTTACCGGGGCGATTATCAATATTCCCTGTCCTTCTCAAAGTTCAGGGAATATGTCCATGCTTTCCGCCGATTACTGGCATGATGTGCGCCTGGCGCTTCGCGCGAAATACGGCAATATCTTTATTTTGCCGCAATGCGCGGCGGCGGGAGACATCACTCCGCGTATCCTTTACTATAAACAGGCCCAGGAACGTCGTTTTCGGCTGAAATACGGCAGAAAAGCTGAATACCAGGGAGAATTTTACCGCAAGGACTGTGCGGAACGTATAGCCGCGGCTTTTGACGAAGTCTATTCATGGGCCCGCAAAGACATTCGTTACAGTCTGCCCGTCATCCATATTATAGAAGACATAAAAATTTCCAGACGCCTGGTCAGCGACGCGGAATTCAAACAAGAAAAGAAAATTTTAGCTGAACTCGAAAAAACTCCTCCTGCCGCCGGCGATCCTGCACAGCGCCTGCGTCATGATTCGTATCTCGTTTCAAAACTCAATCGCTGCCGCAGTATCATACGGCGTTACAAGGAACAAAAGCACAAGCCCAAGGGAGATGTTGAACTCCATGTAGTACGGATCGGGGATATCGCCTTTACCTCCTGTCCGTTTGAACTCTACACGGATTACATGCTCCGCATTCAGGCGCGCAGTCCGTTCGAGCAAACATTCGTTGTCCAACTTGCTAATACCGTCGACGTTTGCGGGTACGTCCCGACAGAAAGAGCCGAAAAGAACTCCGGCTACAGCGCCGATCGTTATTCCAGCCGGGTATCTTCGCGCGGCGGGCAGGAACTTGTAGAAAAAACCCTGAAAATCTTGAAACAGATAAAAACTAATAAAGTGACAAAAAAAGGGCGGCCTTAACAGCAAGCCGCCCCGTGCGTTTTTTCGTTTTACTCGGTTGATTCGTCAGTATCTTCAGCTTTTTTCCCTTTGTATTTTCTGCCGGCTCCTTTTCCTTTCCGGCTGTCTTTTTTCAACTCTTGAAATTCCTTATACAGATCCGGATTTTGGGTTTTCAATTTTTCGAGCCATGCCTGCCATTTTTTAGCCTTGCCGTTCTGTTTTCCCTGACGGGCTTTCCGCATTTCCTGCATTTTTGCCTTGAAGGCTTCCGGGTCTTTTTCCCTCAGCTCTTTCATTTCCATCATTTTTTTGTATTTTTCCGGATCTTCGGTTTTCATTTTTTCCAGGCGGGCTTGCCGCTTGGCTTTTTGTTCTTCCATTTTCTTCATTATTTTTTCATATTTTTCCGGATCTTCGGTTTTCAGCTTTTCAAGCCATGCTTTCCGCATTTCCTGCATTTTTTCCCTGAATGCAGCCGGGTCTTTTTTCATTAATTCCGTCAATTCTTTATACTTTTCCGGGTCAGTTTCTTTCAGTTTTTCGAGCAATGGCATACGCCTGGAACTGCGTGGGCCCTTCTTGGATTCTTCTGCGAATGCGGCGACGGCCAGAAAAGCGGCCGCGACAAAAACAAGCAACAAACGGGTTTTCATTTTAATCCTCCTTAAGTTAGGATTTTTTTATCTTGCTGCCTTGAATGTTAAGATAAACGCGCCACGATTGATATTATTGTGATTGTTTTCACAAAAAGGAGACTTTTCTTAGAATGCGCCCAGTTCATCGTCCAGAATAGACATTTCATCTTCGACAAACTCAATAACCTTTTCTACGGCTCTGGCGCGGTGACTTATTTTGTTTTTTTCTTCCGGGGCAAGCTCCGCGAAAGTTTTATCAAATCCGTCCGGCATAAAGACCGGATCATAGCCGAAACCGTTTACGCCGCGGGGCTCTTTGATGATCGTGCCGTAAACTTCTCCCCGGAACGAGCCGACTATTTCGCCGTTGAAGGCGACGGAGATAACGCATACGAAACGGGCGCGGCGATTTTCCTGTCCTTCAAGCTCTTTTAATATCCTGTCGATGCGGGCCGGGTCATTTGGCGCATAGCGGGCGGAATATATTCCGGGAGCGTTGTTCAGGGCTTCCACTTCCAGGCCGGAATCGTCCGCGAAAGCCGGCAGGTCGCAGTAATTTGCCGCGGACAGGGCTTTCAGGTTGGCGTTTTCCTCAAAACTGCTGCCGTTTTCTTCCGGTTCTTCATAACCGGGACAGTCGTTCAGGGAGAGAATTTCCAGTTCCTGCCCGGCAAGGAGTTCCCGGTATTCTTCAAGTTTGTGCAGGTTATAAGTGGCGGCAACGATTTTACTCATAGAAATGTCCTTTAAATTTTTGAATTCCCGTTTTCTTTCCTTTATATTACAACCATAATATTATTTTACAACAAATCAATTCCGTTAAAAACATGGTCAGCCAAACCATAGGAAAAGCGCTTGAGAATTTTCGCTCCTTTAAAGTCTATATCGGCTTCAGCGGAGGTGCGGACAGCGTTGCGTTGCTGGTTTCCGCTAATGATTTTGTCAAGGAACTGGAACTCGATATAACCGCGGTTCACTTCGAACACGGGATTCGCGGTGAAGCCAGCCGTCTTGACGCCCTGTGGTGCCGCGACTTTTGCCGCTGCCGCGGCATTAAATACGAACAGTATGATCTGCGCGTGCCGGAGGAAAGCCGGAAAAGCGAGAACCTTGAAGCCGCGGCCCGCCGTTTGCGGATAGCCAAATGGCACGAACTGATTCGGCGGCAGGAAAAATGTGTTGTGTTGCTCGGCCACCATGCCGACGACCGTATCGAAAACATGTTTATCCGCCTGTGCCGCGGGGCAAATGTTTCCGGCTTGACTTCGCTGCGGGAAGAAACCACCGTAAAAAACATAAAATTCATCCGCCCCCTGCTGACGTTTAATAAACTTGACCTGATCGAATTCCTTACTGAACGCGGCATTGCCGAATGGTGCGTGGACCACAGCAATTTTGACGAGAGTTATACCCGGAACTATTTCAGGCATCGGATAATCCCCGAAATCATAGAGAAACTGCCGACCGCCGCCACTGGTTTGATAAAAGCGGCAAAAGCGCTGGAAGCGGATGCTTTGTTCATTGAGGAAAGCGCCAGGGAAAAATATTCCCGGATCGCAAACAAAGAAATTACCGAAGTTAAATTCTGGCGTCCTCTGCCGTCGGCGCTCCGGGCAAGGGTTCTGCGTTACTGGCTGAGCGCGCTTTTGAAAACCGAATTTATTCCGACTTACGATATTATCGAACGTTTTCAGGAAGCCCTGGAACAAAAAGGCGGCAAGCAGATATTGGTTCCCCTGTCCGGCGATTGTTTTATCTGGCTTCATCGCGGCGAAGTGGGATTGACTTTGGAGTCTTCCGTTGAAACGGAGGATAGAGTTTGGAACCGGATTGAAAAAGAAACCTTCAGTTATGGAGGCAAAACCTTCAGAATAAGAATAAGCGAGAAATTTGACCGGGATGCGGTAAATCCTGCCGTCGCGGCGTTTGACGCGGAACTGCTACCGGATAAACTGGTTCTTTCCCGGCGCCGGAGCGGCGACAAAATGATCCCGTTCGGCGGCAGCCGGCACATCAGACTCAAAAAAATATTGACGGAACGGAAACTGACTGCGGTCGAAAAAGAAAACCTGATCGTTTTCCGCACTGAAGACGGCAAAATAATCTGGGTTCCGGAAATACGGCATTCCGCCTTTGCTCCGGTAAGCGAAAAAACCGGCAGTATCGCCTATATAGAAATGATTAGTATTTAGTTGTGATATCAGTAGCGCCGGGAGCAGCTTGCTCCGGCACCCAAAATCAATGATTCCAGTGAAATCTATAGCTATTTGTCGCGGAGTAAGGCTGCTCTCGCGACTGTTATGTAAATATCTACCCCAAAACGTAATATATTCGTAAAAATATTTTTTTATTGCATTTTATATCCTTATCGGGTTTTGAAAACAATGAAATGATAAATCACACTGTTATTAACGGTCATCAAATGCCGCAGTTTGCTTTTAAATACTGATAAGCGGTCGGCCGCAAACTACTTTATAACGAATCTTTCGCAGTC
>JBAYCO010000401.1:0-4272 GCA_041668685.1 Victivallaceae bacterium
CCGGGTATATTTCCGGAAAACTTCTGGAAATGTCGGAAATTGCGGGGAAAATCGTATTTTCTTGCAGAATCAACAGTTAACATATATAAGGATTATTGTCTTATGCAGAAAGTAAATAATGGGAGCAGTCACTTGGGGGAAAAAACTGGAAATAGCTTGTCTGGAATGAGCAAATATTTTATTTGCCTGGCATGTTTTTTTGTGTTCGGTTTGATACACGCGACGCCGGTTGACTATGGCCCCAAATGGATTTCTCCTTCTGGCGAACTTGTTACGCCGCATATTAGATGGCGGAAACCGGATGCTTCAGGCCCCCTGAAGATTTTATTCGTCACCCATAAAAAAGGTATGCGGGAAGTTGTGGAATTACGGCAGCGTTTTGATACTGAAATAACGGTATTCGCCGCCGCTATTTTTCCGAAAAGAGGCAGGAAATATTATCCGGAGCATCCGTCGCAGACGGAAATGGAGGATGAATTACTGAAAAAACTGGAGGGACAATATGATATCATTGTCCTGGCTGGAATCAGATGGAACGGCTTGCCGTTATGGGCGCGTTATCGAATCCTGAAAAAAGTCAGCGAAGGCGCCGGTTTGTTTGGCGCTTTCAGCGGGAGTGATAAATACCTTGAAAGAGCTATGAATAATAAATCGGCGAATATCAATTTCAACGTTTTACTTCCATATAAAGGACTTCCGGCGTTTGCGCACTATCCTGACATCAAGGCGCTTTTAAAAGGAACCCTCAAAACCAGTCGCTTCGGAAAAGGCGGAATTTTTCGCCTGCAAGGATATAAGACCGGATTATTCCAGCCGCTGACTCCGGCGCCGTCTGACCAATTACCGAAATATAAATATTATACGAGCAACAAAATTATATCCATTGCGCCGCTGCTGGCTGCTTTTCGCCCATTGGAATATGATTATTATATGGCGTATATCGGGCATTTACTGCTGGCTGTAGGGAGAAAAAATGCGAAAATAAGTATCGGTGGGGATGATTTTATTACCCGTTCCCGTACGGATGGACGGCCGTTGACCTTCATTCTGAAAAGCGAAGAAAGAACACCCGTAAAGTTGAAAATGGTATTGCGGACTGCCGCTAATGAAGTAATTCAGGAAACTTCGTCCGCTAAGTACCTGGCTTCGGGGAAAAATAGTATTGAGTTTAAATTAACAAAAGTGCCTGCTGGAGATTATTTTGTCGATATTTGGGCTTTGACGGCGGGAAAAACCCTTGCCTGGGGATCCGCGTTTATGCAGGTGAAGTCGGCGGAAAAAATCGTGAAAGCCGAATTGCCGCTGGTTTGGGAAAAAGGAAAAACCGTGAACGCGCAGTTTACGGTAGCGAATCCGGACGGGAAATGGAATGATTTGAAACTTTGTCTTGAACGGCGCGATAATTTCGGGCGTCTCAACGGTGAATGGGCGTTTGATCTGGCCGCTTCGGCCGGCAAGGAGCAGAAAGTAACTTGTTCCCTGGCGCCTTCCGAAATTTACAGTATCATACAATATATCGACGTTAAACTCAAACGCGGCCGGGAAGTCCTTGACCGGAAAAGCTTTGTCTGTTCAGTAAAAGATTTCTATCCGGACAAGGACCTGCGTTCCGTTGTCTGGGGACTGGGCGGAAGCGGTTCACGGGAATATTCGTACTTGGCCGCCTGCCTGTCACGGGAATGGCGCAATATGGGCTTTGATTCCCATTTTACCACTTTTAACCTTACCTTGCCGCTTGCCAATCTCTGGCATATTTCATATGCGACGCGCTTAATTGAGCGCAGCAAAAAATCATCCGGCAACAGTGCCCATATCAGGTATCCGGCCCTGAATGACCCGGTATACAGAAACCGGCTCGCTGATATCTTAAGCGGGGCGGCACGGGAAGCCGGGCCATATGGGACAAGAGAATTTTCGTTGGGTAATGAATGTTATTTCGCTGCATCCGGCAAAGAGATGTGTTTTGCTCCCACTTCCAAGGCTTTTTTTCGGGAATTTCTCAAATCAGAATACGGCAACATAAAAAAATTAAACGAAGAATATGGAAGCAGTTACAAAAATTTCACGGAAGTTGAACCGGTTGTCATGAAAGACCTTGCCGGAAACCGTAAACTGATCCCGTTATGGGTGGATTTCCGCCGGGCGATGGAAAGTCAGTGGGCTGACATTACCCGTTTCGGAGGGGATACCCTGAGATCGGTAATACCGGGTGCCCAGGCAGGTTATGACGGAGATTGCTTCATGAATTCGCTTAGCGCCGCGGATTATTACAAGACCGGGCGGGTTAACCAGATGAATTCGATTTATGAAAGGCCGTTTACAATGGCGGCGTTACGGGATTTTTGTACGGACGGGACTTTGATAGGAATGGGGTGGGACGGGGGGTATAACCGTATGCGCAGCCGTGAATATCAAAGAGGAATTGCCTGGAAAAGAGTATTTTCCGGGGCGAATATATTGTGGATATTTAATGCAATACCGGGTGCTCCTGAAAGTGTTACCGCCGCCGATTTTTCCTGCTATGATTTTTTCAAAATCTACCTTAAGGAAATGAAAGAACTCAAGTCCGGAATCGGAAAATTACTGCTGGAGGCAAAACGGAGTGATGACGGGATCGGCATAATGTATTCGGCAAGCAGCGTGCATGCGGCAACCCTGACTAAAGGTCTGCCGCAGATGGAACCGGTTATAAACAACTTATGCAGACTTCTTGATGACAGCGGTTTCCAATATCGGGCGGTGGCGTATAAACAGGTTGAGGAAGGAATTTTAAAGAAGAGCAAACTGAAAGTATTGTTCCTGCCGTATGTTCAGGCGCTTTCCCCCAAAGAAGGCGAAGAAATACGGCAATTCGTCGCCGCCGGAGGAATTCTCATTGCCGACCTCAGGCCGGGCGTTTGCGATCAGCATGGCAAGGCTTTTAAAAGCGGACTGCTGGACGATGTTTTCGGCATCAGGCAGAAAACAAATACCCTGTCGCCGAAATCCGGAACCGTTAAGATTGCGCGGCAAGGTTTTCCCAACTCTTTCCCTGAAACGGTATCTGACGCTTCATTGGAGCTGACGTCCGGCAAAGCGGCGGGCCGTATGTCCGGATTGCCGGATAAATGCCTGATTTTCAACCGTTACGGCAAGGGGCAGGCATTATTGCTCAACTTTTCTTTATCTGACTATTATAAGAAGAAGGATAAAAACCCGAAATCGGCGGAATATGTCAAATTTATGCGGGACATGCTGGCTTCCTGTGGCCTCCGTTTGTCGGTTGTCGCTGAGCCGGCGAAGGAAAACTTGAAAATTTACCGCTTTGAATCAGGCGCTTCCCGCTATATCGGAATTCTGGAAGAACTCCCAGAGGCGGTCATTAAGTATGCGTTGCGGGAGGCGGCTCCGCTGAAGACGGAAACGCTTACTTTGACTACGGCGGCAAAAGGTTATATTTATAACGTCCGGACCGGGAAATACCTTGGTTACGGAAATAAGATAAAAACCCGGATAAAACCGTTTAAAGCGCAATTGTACGGCGTATACCAGTACAAATTAAAAAGCTTGAAAACCGAGCTCCCCGACACCGCAAAGCCGGGGGATATTATCAAATATGCAGTTACGTTTATTCCGGAAAATGGCCAGGTCAAAGGCCTGAATGTACTGCATATGGAATTAATTGCGCCTGACGGGCAGACGCTGGAGTGTTACCGTAAAAACCTCGTTGCCCGGAACGGACAGGCGACAGGGCAATTTGAACTGGCCCTTGATGCGGCGGCGGGGCAATGGCAACTGACGGTCAGGGATACGGGAACCGGTGTTTGTCAGAAGAAAACATTTACAGTTCAGGCCAGGTGAAAATATGAAGAAGCTATTGATATTACTGGGCGTGTTCGCCGTGATGGCGCTTGAAACATCGGGACTTGAGCCGGGGAAATATGAATATCCCTGTCATTTTCTGAAAGAAACGCCTGCTTTGGATGGGCGGGAAGACAAGTTATGGAATAGCCTTCCATGGCAAAGCGGGTTTCTCGTTTATGCAAATGGCGGAACGCATGGTTATGCGGTGGAAAAACCATCAAGTTTCAAGGCCGGCTGGACAAAGGATAGTTTGTATATTCTGGTAAAATGTTATGATATGCAGGCGGACAAGTTAAAGTCGGCTACCTTGTGGGACAACGGAATCGAGGTATTTATCTGTCCTGTCCGGGGCAGGGATTATTTCCAGTTGGTAACTAATATTTCCGGACGAAAATGGGGTTCAGTCAGCGGGGTTCAAAGACCGGATGA
>JBAYCO010000402.1:0-4261 GCA_041668685.1 Victivallaceae bacterium
ACCCTCGGCAAGGGCGAAGCCTGCCCAAATTTCAAAACAAATGAGTGCAGGCGATTTCTTGGATATTCATTCGGAACCGCTGAGAACTGTCTAATTAGTGGACAATTTTTTGAATATCCCTTTGAAAAAAAACCAGTTTGAGTTATATTATCCGATGCTTTGTGTGTTGAGCTGGAAATGCGGTGAATAAAAGACCGTTTTTTCCGGTTTTGCGCGCTTGAGAGAAGCATCCAAAAAACAGCAAAACAAGGGAACTAAGGATTATGGGTGAGGTACAGGAATATCTTCAACTTACCATCGGGGCGGTTCTGGTGTACAACTTTGTGTTGGCCAGGTTCTTGGGAATTTGTCCTTTCCTCGGTGTGTCCAAGCGGCTGGATACGGCGCTTGGGATGTCAGGGGCGGTTATTTTCGTAATGACCCTGGCGTCATTTGTAACTTCGATAATTTACAACTATCTGCTTAAACAGGACGTTACGTTTTGTGGACACACGTTTAATTTCGGTTTTTTGCAGATTATATTATTCATTCTGGTTATTGCTTCGCTGGTGCAGTTGGTGGAGATAATCGTCCAGAAGATCAGTCCGCCCTTGTACAGCGCCTTAGGTATTTATCTGCCGCTCATTACTACGAATTGTGCGGTTATGGGGGTTGCCACGATCAACGCCAACCAGAATTATACGGTCGGGCAGTCGACGCTTTTCGGTTTCTTTTCGGCGGTCGGTTTTGCGCTTGCCCTGGTTTTGTTTTCCAGTCTCCGTGAACGCCTTGAACTTTCGCAGATCCCTAAACCGTTCCAGGGAATGGCGATTGCGCTGATCACGGCCGGGATACTGGCAATGACGTTTATCGGTTTTTCCGGGCTTTGCTAGTAATGCTCACAACTCATAATTCATAACTCACAACTGAGTATTAAGGAAAAATAATGAATATTTTCATTGCAGCAGTCATAGCCATGGCGGTGATCGGGATTCTTCTCGGCGTTATTATCGGGATAACCGCCAAGTTATTTAAAGTGGAAGTCGATCCGCGACTGGATCTGGTCACCGAATTGTTGCCCGGCGCCAACTGCGGCGGCTGCGGCAAGGCCGGTTGCGCGGACTTCGCGAAATCTGTGCTTTCTGGAGAAAACCCGCCGAGCAAATGTCCGGTAGCTTCACAGGAACAAGTATCCGCCATTGCCAAGGCTTTGGGAATAGAGGTCGGCGACGCGGTTAAAAAAGTTGCTGTCGTATTTTGCGGCGGAGACCACAACCAGGAAAAAGTCCAGACGCTTTATAACGGCGTCAGCGACTGCGTTTCCGCTTCACTGATCGCCGGCGGCCCGAAAGGCTGCGCTTACGGCTGTCTCGGAATGGGCAGCTGCGCGCGCGCCTGTCCGTTTAACGCTATTGAAATGGTTAACGGCCTGGCGATAGTGCATCCCGAACTTTGCGTCGGCTGCGGCGCTTGCGTCGATACTTGTCCGCGCAAGATCATCAAACTGGTTCCCCATGACGCCAAAGTCCATATTTACTGTAATTCCCCGGAAAAGGGCGCGGTAAAAATGAAAGTTTGTTCGGTTCCCTGCATTGCCTGCCGCAAATGCGTTAAGGCCGGAGAGGAAGGCCAGTTTATTGCCGACGGTTTCAGCATCAGCGTGAATTACGAGGCTGAAAAGCTGGTTGATACGAGTATTTTTGAAAACGTTAAATGTCCTACCGGCTGCCTGCTCTCCGAAGCTGAGCACCTGAAGATCGAAAATGCCGAAAAAAGCGAGGTGGCGTAATGTGTAAATCCGATTTTGAAGCGCTTACTTTCAAGGGCGGCATTCATCCGTCGAAGGACGGCAAGGCGCTTTCCCGTTCCGCCGCTGTTCAGGATGCTCCTCTGCTCGCGGAATATAGTGTGATAATCCAACAGAACGTCGGGGCTCCTCCGAAAGTGCTCGTGGCGAAAGGCGACGAAGTTAAAAAAGGCCGGCTGCTGGCCGAAGCCGGAGGTTTTGTTTCCGTGCCTCTGCATTCGCCGACCAGCGGTAAAATTAAAAGTATAGATAATATTCCCGGCCCGATGGGGGTTCCGGTTCAAGCGATTGTTATTACTGCCGACGGCAAAGACGAATGGGGCGAACTGATGCCGCCCATCGACTGGAAAAATGCCGAAGCGCAGGCGCTTAAGGACCGTATCCGGGATGCCGGGATCGTCGGTATGGGCGGCGCGGCTTTTCCCACCCATGTAAAACTTTCTCCGCCGCCGGGCAAAAAGATTGACTGCCTGATCCTGAACGGCGCCGAATGCGAACCGTATTTGACCGCCGATCACCGCTTGATGCTGGAATCTCCCGAAAAGGTGCTCGAAGGCGCCGCTATTCTGGGGAAAGCCCTGGGAGTGACGGATATTTATATCGGGATTGAAGTAAATAAGAAAGACGCGATTGATCTGCTCTTAAGCAAATCCGCTGACTACGGCGTTAAAATCGTCGGTTTGCAGGTGAAATATCCGCAGGGCGCGGAAAAACACCTGATCAGCGCGATTACCGGGCGCGAAGTTCCCACCGGGGGCCTGCCGATGGATGTCGGCTGTGTTGTCCAGAACGTCGGCAGCGCGGCGGCGGTTACTGAAGCGGTGCTCGAAGGTAAACCCCTGATTGAGCGTATAACCACCGTTACCGGCGAACCGGTAAAAACCCCGGGCAACTGGCGTCTGAGGATCGGTACCCCGGTTATTGAGGCTATTAAACTGGCCGGCGGTGTTACTTGCGAACCCGGCAAAGTTATTCTCGGCGGCCCGATGATGGGTTTTGCCCAAAAATCGCTGGAAGTGACGGTTACTAAGAATACTTCCGGTATCCTGCTGTTGAAAAGAGAGGATATCATTCAATACCAGTCGACGGCCTGTATCCGCTGCGGCAAATGCCTGGACGCCTGTCCGATGAATTTGCAGCCGGGTTCACTGAGCGCCGCGATTGAAAGCGAGAAATTCGAGCTGGCGGCAAAAAACAACGTTATGGACTGCGTGGAATGCGGTTCATGCGCCTATATCTGTCCGGCGAATCGCCCATTGGTTCAGCATTTCCGCCGCGCCAAGGCCGAAATCCGCAACCGGGCAAAGAAGTAAGCCGTAAGCCGTGAGATGTATTAAGAATTTAACTTATAAACTAAATTTAAGAGAATTAGTATGAGTGAAGAAATAAAAACGGAAGTTCAAGCGGAGGCCAAACCGCAGGCTGAAATGCTGCTTCCTAAAGGAAATGAACTGGTTCTGAGTTCCTCGCCGCATATTCACGCGGATGAGAACGTCCAGTCGATAATGGCAAAAGTAATGATCGCGCTGATGCCGGCCGCTTTCGCGGGCATGTTGCTTTTCGGCAACGCCGCTATCATGGTAATCGTTTATTGTATAGCCTTTTCGGTGCTTGCCGAGCTTATCTGGTGTAAACTGGCGGGCAAGCCGCTCAGTACAGTCAAAGATTGCAGCGCCGCCCTTACCGGGCTCCTCCTGGCGATGAACCTTTCCGCCGGGGTTCCGTGGTGGGTGTGCCTGATCGGGGCGTTCCTGGCGATATGGCTGGGCAAACAGGTATTCGGCGGTCTGGGACACAATCCATTCAATCCCGCCCTTGTCGCCCGTGTCGCGTTATTGATCGCGCTGCCTAAATACATGACTTCCTGGGTGCCGACCAGGTTTATGAACAGCGAACTTACCGGTTACGCCGCTAAATTCTTTACTCCTGAAGCCTGGAACAAGGTTCTGGGCGAACAGCTTGACGGCGTAACCTGCGCTACTCCGCTCGGAGTGGTTTCGACTACGGAAAAGGCTCTCGGTAATGTTCAGGGAGTATTTTCCGGCGTCGCCAACCCTGAAGCCTACTGGCAGTATTTCCTCGGCAATATGGGCGGCTGCCTCGGTGAAACTTCCGCCCTGGCGCTGCTGATCGGCGGGATTATGCTGATCGCTTTCAAACTGATAAAATGGCAGGTGCCGGTATTCTACATCGGTACGGTTGCGGTGTTTGCTTCGATAATTAACTGTTTCTTTCCCGGCGTTACTCCGCCTGCCATGTTCCACCTTCTTACCGGAGGGTTGCTTCTGGGGGCCATCTTCATGGCTACGGACATGGTGACTTCACCGATGACCACCAAGGGCGCGGTGATCTTCGGGATCGGCTGCGGTCTCATCACCTGTCTCATCCGGATCTGGGGCGGCTACCCGGAAGGGGTCAGCTTCTCGATCCTGATCATGAATGCGCTGGTCCCGCTGATCGACCGTTTCGCCAAGA
>JBAYCO010000403.1:0-4259 GCA_041668685.1 Victivallaceae bacterium
AAATTATTCGGGCGGGTACGGTCGAATCCACCGGCCTTACGAACGGGCTGGACAACGGCCTCATCAGCGGCATTAACCCCGGAAGCAGCCAGAAACAGGGAAGCGGCAGTAAAAACGATCAATAGCAGTTTCTTCTTCATTATCCAATCCTTTTTTTATTATTTCAGATATAGTAAAACAGTCCACTTTAAAATCAAGTAACAATATATCCATCTCAAAACATATTACAAGGACACAGCCGGAAAATTATCCCCCTTCGTCGCGGGACCGTATCGCAAAAAAGCCGGTCAGGGGTTTCCTGACCGGCTTTGAATGTTTAATGCGCGTCACAACGCTTATTTTCTGCGAATTCCGAGCTTATCGGTAATTTCCACATAAGCGGCGTGGTCTTTGCGATTCAAATAACTCAGCAATTTCCTGCGGCGGCTGACCATAGTAAGCAGACCACGGCGAGTGCTGTTATCTTTCTTGTTTGAACGCAGATGTTCCGTTAATTCGTTGATCCTGTTGGTCAGAATAGCTATCTGAACTTCGGATGAACCGGTATCGTTTTCTGATTTCGCGAAACTTTTAATGACTTCCGCTTTAAGCGCCTTATCCATTTTTTACCTCTTTTTAATTGCGTGTCCCGCAGCCGATATCGTCAGGCATTAACCATATTTACCGCGCGAACCGTTAATGTTTATCAGCGAAAGACAATAAGATAACGACAAATAGAACATTTACAAATGCAATCAGGAAAATTTCTCCATAAAACCCCATGCGGTTGACATTTTTTTTAAGGATAAATAACGTCAAGGAGCACTTTTTTATGCGAATACTACATTACAACAATGTCGATTTCAATATCGACGCCGACGGTAAGATTACCCGCCGCAGCACCTGGCACGTCATGCCTGATGATGACAGCGTAATTGACGGCGAATGGGTGGATCTGCGCGAACAGGTACAGGAATGGGCGGGAGAAACAGGAGACGCCTGGCGTATCCCCGGAACCGATTCCGCAAGCTATGCGGAAGACGCCGATTACCTTATAAGCGAAGTTTCATGCAAATCCATGTCCCGCTATATGTACGAGGTGGCATATACCGGATACAAAAAACATTTGAGCGCCGAAATAAGCGGACGCATAAGTGAACAGATCAACAATGCCGGCGAGCACAGCAAAAGCGCTACCTGGCTGGTTCATGCCGACTCGCTTTCCGACTGGCTGCCGGAAATCGGGGACGTGTTGAATTGGGCTGGAAGCGATTTCCTGTGCGAAGACATCCAAATGCAGAAACGCGCCGACAGCGAATGGGAAGTCAAACTCAGCGCCAAGGATATGAGCGTAATGATGATTGGCAATCCGGATTTTTCCTGCAACAGCTCACACGAAAAAACACGGCAGGCAAAATGGCGCGTAGGGCTTGAGGTCTATGATGATTTTATCGCAAGCCACGCCATGAACAGCGACGCCTCCGACTGGGCCGGGGACGGTTATTACATATCCGACATCCAGGTTGCCGCTTATGGAAAAATCGCGTATTACGTCACCCTCAAAGCCACATACGCTGAAACCCGTCTTCTCGACGTAAAACGTTACGAAACCTTTGACGGCTACGACGAGGACGGCAATATAAATAAAGTCGTAAGCTGGACCGGCCGCTGGCGGGTTCACTGTGATGATTTGTCCGATTTTGAAAACCAGGTCGGAGAATCCGCGGGAGAGTGGGCCGGAACCGGAACGCTGATAACCAAGGTTACGCCGACAAGAATAAGCGACCTGGTCTATGAAGTCAGTATGGAAGCCCAGGTGCCGGAAGAATCAGGAAACGCCGCGCTGGATTTCAATCTGGACGACCGCTCCAACCTGGGCGGCAGAACCGATATTATGTGCCGGGAAGTTGATTTCATGCTCAGCCCCGGAGAATGCGGCTGGGTCAGGAATTCACAGGGGCAATATGATGAAATACCGGACTGGGACGCGGATAAACTATGTCCGTTCGTAACTTCCGGGCCGTTGTCCGAGGAAATGATCGAGGCAAAGTTAAAATGCGTCCAGGTCAGCAAAGCAACCTTCAAAAAAGGACGCTCAAAAGCACACGTCAGAATGAACCTTGACTGGAGTACGAGTTCCAGAATTGAAAGCAGTGTCGCCGGCGTCAGCGGCTGCTGGCTTAAGCAGTCGTTTGATACGGAAGAACTGTTTGATAATGAAGGAAAACGCTGGACAAAAATAATCCGCTTATATATGCACTCTCCCGCAGGATTTAACTGGAATCCCAATTACGGAGGGCATAAATAGCCATGAATGCCTTCATAAAATGGACTGACGCGGTACGCTGCCTGAATGAAAAGATCAAAAGCGGCCGCCTTATCGCCGGACGCAATATTCATCTCGAAGACACCGGTTGCGGCATCCGGATCAGCAGTTCGGCAAATCCCTCAGAAAATAACAAAACCTGCCATATGTTCAAAGCGATCCGGACGGATACGAATAAAATTCGGATTGTTGACGGCTTCGCGGATGATCCGGAAACTTATTCTTACGCCGGGGACGCGCTGATCAACGACACGGAATACACTAACATCGCCGCCGCGGAATTCACGATCACCGCCAACAGTTACATTTATCTGATAGCAGACGGCAGTACTCCAACCCTGCAAATGTTTACTTCAAGACAAAGTTACGAGCTCGGAAAAAGCAAAACCCTGATAAGCCGGGTAAGTTTTTCCAGCGGCAAAATAACCAAATTCAGCCAGGAAGTACACGGCCCGATAACCGGCTATATAGACGGGGAATGCGAGTAACAATTGAAAATGGACTATGAAATGAGCGTGAACGAAGTGAAGGCAAAAATGAAAATGAATTCCCTTAACCCTTAACCCTTAAAACTAAAAAAATGAAAAAACAATGGTTTCAAAACGGTAAACGAATAATCCGGGACGGGAAGCGTATCTTGTGCGATGAATGCCCGTGCTGCGCCTGCGGTAAATTTGACAAATACCCAACTATTTACGTCGACAAATACGCGACCGGAACCGGGGACGGCTCAAGCTGGGAAAACGCCTATACCGACATTCAAACCGCCATAAACGCTCATCCCAAAGCGGAAATCCAAATCAAGGGTTATGGGGAAAGCGATCCATATGTGGGCACTTTATATTTGGGTGATTGCGCATTCATCAAAGGCGTGGATGATTTATATATAGCTGGAGGTATTACGGGTTATATAAATTCCGTAATGTCTAAAAATACTAAAGTGGAAAATATAAAAATAAATGGTTCACATTCTATAGGCAGAATTGTTTATGTTGCCAATTGTGAGCTTTTTCAAGCAACCATAACCAGATGTACCTATGTGAATAACTGTAATCTTTCCGGTGAAGAAGGCTCCTATTACTCAAATGGGGAATATAAGTATGACGGAACTGGCGGCTATATAAACCATTGCTCTTATGTAACCGATTGTACTGTTTATTATTCTCAGATGATCGCCGCTTTTTACAGTAATAATTATAATACCGACTGTTATGCGTATATGTGCAAGTCAGGATTCCTGGGGTGGGGTAGCACTCATACAGGATGCACCGTAGAAAAATCATATTATGCCGGTTTTAGACCGGTTTTATATGATCCCCCTATGATGTCTTGTTACGTGTTGAGCGCAAATAACTACATATCTTGTATCTCAAAAAATAATGTTGGCGGTGGGTTCCGTGGACATGGCGACACATATATTGATTGTACTGCGGAAAACAATGGAAGCTGCGGCTACCGTCAAATCGGCAGATGGTGCAGCTACCCCGATAATTACAGTGAAATAACCCCTAATGTATATATAGACTGCTCCGATATAAATAATTGTCTTGAAAGCACAAGCGATTGTTCAAACGGAAAATGTATGGAGGTATAACCTATGACAACCAATCAAAAAATAGCGCGGAAACTAAGGGAAACAGCCGCAAAGCTGATCAAACGGGCCGAGGAACTCGAAGCCGGGAAACATCCCACGTCCCACATCCCACGTCCTACGTGTATTCACGGCGAATACACCGACGAACCGTTCAACGGCTGTAAAACCTGCGGCAATCCGAAGGTCGTTATTTGCAGTTGCCCTGATGTGGTCGGCAAACGCCGCAACGGCAACGGTTGTAACGCGGCAAACTGCCGGTATTTCGTTCCTGTCGCTGATAATCCCCAAACCTGAAAAAATAAACCATAACTAACCAAAAAAAGGAGTTAAAAAATGGCTGATTTTAAACGTATTCCGGTA
>JBAYCO010000404.1:0-4245 GCA_041668685.1 Victivallaceae bacterium
AAATCCGCAACGGAAACCAAATCCAAGAGCCGTTGAAGTTTCCGGCTGATACACAAGTGAACTATCGTTTAGTTTCAATTTTTCCAAGGCATCTTTTAGTTCCGCATATTTGCGGTTGAATTTTTTCTTTAATTCCCATTTTGTCCGCCATTTGTCTATAAGCTCCATGCAAATCCAGCCGAGTCCGAATAAAAAAAACACAAAAATCAAAATTTTCATATTTCACTTCCCACATCCTACTTCCCACGTCCTACAGTTAAATCCCGCGACGGGCGGTTGAGGGGTAATCATTTATGAAGAGGAGAAAATTGAAGAGCCGCCCGCCGCGGGAAAATCTATTCGTATTGTGTATTCCTTTCTTGCCTCAAAATTACACGATAGTTGTTTATTCAGGCATAATTAATAAATTTCTGGTTTGTAGACATTAGATTTATATTCTTTCATATTGCCTCCGAATATTGCTTAATCATAATTATATCCACAATAACAACAATGTCAATATGTACTTTTATGAAAATTTGGATTTTTTATACTTTTTTTATGATTTTTTGTATTTTATAGGGTATAATTTTGTATAAAATTATGAAGCGGAGTCTAAGTGAGGGAAAAAGTGAACGCTTTAGATAACAAAGAATTATTGCTGGCAATTGAACGGTTAGCGCGAAAAAAAGGATGGAATTCAACAGAAACATGCAGACAGCTTGGCGTCCATCAGAATACTCTGACAAATTGGCGCAATGGGGGAAGAATATCAATCAGAAATAAAAGCAGAATAGCAAGTCTCTTAGAGCAAAATGACATATTTTTGAGCAAAGATCATCTTACTATTGCCGCTTTTGAAAAATGGGAAAAATTGTCAGAATCGAACCGGACATTGGTTTTAAAATATATCATAGAATTGATAGAAGCTCAAGGAAGCAGATAAACCGGAAAACAAAATGAAAAATATAGACGATCATAACGAATTATTAAGAGCGCTTGAGGCTTTGGCAATAAAAAAGAAGTGGAACTCCGGTAATCTGTGCAGGGAATTACATATAAATAAAAACACCCTGACAAATTGGCGCAATGGAGGAAGAATATCAATCAGAAATAAAAGCGTAATAGTATGTCTCTTAGAGCAAAATGACATATTTCTGAGCAAAGATCATCTTACCATGGCCGCTTTTGAAAAGTGGGAAAAATTGTCAGAATCAAACCGGATACTGATTTTAAAACATATCATAGAATTGATGGAATCCCAGGCGCAGGGAAAATAAAAATCCACAAGAAAAACTCCGATGAAATATGTCCCCTGGAGCATACATATGGCTCCGACAAAATGGTTATGGTTTTCTGGGCGCTTGCCGCCTATGAAAGCCTTTTGAACGTAATGTTGCTCTTTGCCGCTTTCATCGAAAGCCGGCCTACTGGTTATGGGTTCTGATTACCGGATTATATCGTAAGTTGACGCGTATCCCCCTGGGTTAGCTTCCCCGCGAGCCGAGCACGAAAAACGCGGACTGAAATAGGAATGCGCCCATTTTCTGAAACTTAAAACTTAACCCTTAAATCTTAAAACTTTCTTGCGAAATTCGTATTTTGCAAGAGCCTATATCAGCTTGCAGTTTCGGAGTTTTTCTTTTTGCGGAGCTCCTGGAAAAATCTCTGGACTATATCGCGGCACTCCAGCTCTAAAACGCCGGATTTCACCTCTACATTCCACAGCATTCCCTTGAAGCCGCTGATATCCAGAGCCGAACCGCAAGCGCCGCAGCGCGGGTCGGGCATACCGAAGACAACCCTTCTGACATGGGAATTGACCATTGCGCCGGCGCACATGGCGCAGGGTTCCTTGGTAACATAAATATCGACCCCGTCCAGCCGCCAGTCGCCGAGAGCGTTGGCGGCGCCCGTGATCACCAGCATTTCAGCGTGGGCAGTGGCGTCATGGAGCATTTCCACCTGGTTCGAAGCGCGGGCTATGATGCAGTCGTCCTTGACGGCAACGGCGCCGACCGGCACTTCCCCGGCTTCGAAAGCGATTTCCGCCTGGCGCAGGGCTTTGCGCATGAAATATTCATCGTCAAATTTTAACATAAGCAAAACTCAAAAAATTTTTAACGGTGCGGTACGAATCAAATATATCAAAATGAAAAAATCCTATAGAAAATGAACTTACATCTAAACGGCAAAAAAAATAAGCTTGACCGCTTAATCTATTTTATCCGTGCATTCCGAATGAACAACCGCATGGTTGAAACGGAGAAATACGAAACGAACCCGTTTGCCTTTATAGCGGTAAACATAAATAATATTCTGTTTTTCATGATCCCGATGCCCCAGGTGCGCGTCGCGGGCGCCGAATATTTTCTCCAGCGTGGAGACTTCGCGCACAAATGAAAAATCAATATTATTATACAATGTCATCGCGGCTTCATATTTTTCTTTTGAATCTGTCCGCAGGGACTGGTTATGCAGAATATCTATTTCACTGGCGTAGAGCTTATAAATATCGATATCGCCGGCCGGCAGTTTTTCCTTTGGCAACACACTGCAGCCGGAAGCCAGCATAAGCATCGCAACTGCCGTTAAGACCCGCATTTTCGTTTTCATCTTCGCCCTCCCGTTCAATTTCGGCTTAATGTTTCCCGGTACTGCCGAATCCCCCGGCTCCGCGAGCCGATTCGGACAGTTTATCGCTGCAAACCATTTCCACGTCCGGCAGTTCGCAGATAACCATCTGCGCAATACGTTCGCCGCGCTTTATCGCGAAAGTTTCCCTGCCGTGATTATACATGATGATCCCGACTTCTCCACGATAACCGGCGTCGATCGTCCCCGGCGAATTGGTCAATGTCAGGTCATGCTTGAGCGCCAGCCCGCTGCGCGGCCTGATCTGCGCCTCGAATCCGATCGGAAGTTCGATGAAAAGCCCGGTCGGGACAAGCAGGCTGCGTCCTGGTATCAGGTCAATGTCAACGCGCGAACGCAAATCAAACGCGGCGTCGTCATGGTGCGCCTTTTTGGGAATTAAATCTTCGCATCCGGGCTCCATGCTGAATCTGACGGAAACTTTAGTTTTCATACGCTTCTAAATTGCCTTTGATTTTAATGTTTTTTATTTGCTAAAATTATTCTTACCATGTACTTTAGTTGATATGTTGAAAAAATCAACCTTAAGTGTTAAAACCGGGACAAACCAGCATGCGGATAAATAAACTCCTCAAGGACGTTCTGAAATCAAACGCATCAGACTTGTTTATTACCGGCGGGAAACCGCCGCGCCAACGCCGGTTCGGCAAAGTCATACCGCTGGATGAGGATTTCGTCCAAAGTGAAGAGATCGACGCTTTCCGCCAGAAGGTTCTCCTCCCGGCCGGCGAAAAAGTCTACCGCGAAACCGGCAGTTTCGACGCCGGGCTGACCATGGAAGACGGCCGGCGTTTCCGTCTTAACTTCCTTACCCAGCAGGGCGCCCCGGCGCTCGTCGCCCGCCCGGTTCCGCCCGCCGACAACCTGGAGTTCGAAGAACTAAACCTGCCAGAAACCCTGAAATCACTGGCGGACCAGCCGCGCGGGCTTATCCTGATCGCCGGGGCGGCGGGCAGCGGCAAATCCACCACGCTCGCCACGATGGTGAATTATATCAACGAGAAATATGAAAAACATATCGTTTGTATTGAAGACCCGATAGAATATGTCCACCGGGACAAAAAATCACTGATAACCCAACGCGAAGTCGGCGCCGACACCGCCAATTTTCACGAGGCCTTGCGCAACGTCGTGCGCGAAAGCCCCGACGTTATCGTTATCGGCGAAATGCGCGATCTCAATACCATGCAGACCGCCATTACCGCCGCGCTGACCGGGCATCTGGTATTTTCGACCGTCCATACCGCGGACAGCGTCCAGTCCGTCGAACGCATTATCAGCAATTTCCCCGAACACCTCCGCGACCAGGCCGCGCAGGACTTGTCCCTGGCGCTTAAAGGAATAATCGCGCAACGCCTCCTGCCGGACATCGATAATAAAGGCATGGTTCCGGCATTCGAGATAATGATCGGCACTCCGTCAATAAGCAATATTATCGCGGACCGTAATTTCAAGGAGCTCGAAGAAGCCATAAAACGCGGTCACAATGAAGGAATGATAACCTTTAACCGCTGCCTCTACGAACTCGCCAAAAAAGAAAAAATAACCCCGGCCACGGGCGCTTCCGCAGCCTCCAACCGGGAAGAATTCCTCCTGCTGGTCCGCGGCATG
>JBAYCO010000405.1:0-4240 GCA_041668685.1 Victivallaceae bacterium
AAAAATTACCCCGCCGACAAGCATGGGTATCGCCGCCGCAACCGTTAAGCGTAAAACGACCTCGCCGCCGTCTCCCATTACCCACGCGACCGGCGCGGCCGTCAATATGGCAAGCCCGATTACCACTGTCAGGGCGGAAACTACATTTATGACACTGCGGATATTCATATATTGTATTCGGTTAATTAAAGAGTTTTGCGAGCTTTTTTTCGGTGTCGCGGGTAGTAATGGCAGTAACCAAGTCCCCCTCCCTGAGCGGCAGTTCCCCGTAGGGAGTCAACACTTTGCTGTCCCTGAAAACCAGCGCCAGCACGGTCGAACTGGGGAACTTGCACTGGTCGATCTGTTTGTCGCAAACCTCGGAATTTTTCCTGACTTCGAATTCCGAAACCATCGCGTCCGCGCGGTGCAGTATGGCGCTGGTATGCACGCGGTTGACTACTGAAATATACCGCAGAATGGAATTCCCGGCGACCACCCAGCGGCTGAAACCGCTGTCAATAAAATCCATTTTCCTCACCAGGTCGGCATATTCTTCCTTATTGGTCAGGACAATCGTTTTTTTTGCGCCCATCCGTTTTGCCAGAATACAACTGAGGATATTGTTTTCGTCTTCATCCCCGGTCGCTACGAAAGCGTCACAGGCAGCCACTCCGGCTTCTTCAAGTACGTCGCTTTCACTGGGATCGCCGTTGATCACGATCATTTTGGTATTGATCTCGTTCATGATATTTACGGCCACTTCGTGATGCTGCTCTATCAGGCGAATGTCGAAACCGAGTTTCGCCAGCTCAAGCGCCAGAAGCGAACCGGTTTTCGTTCCCCCGGTAATAATGACCCGGCGGATCTTGCTTTTCAGGGGATCGGCCCATTTGATCATGGCGTCAACTTTATCCCGCAGCCCCGCCAGGTAAATTTCGTCTCCGGCCCGGATAACGGTATCACCGCGCGGCGCCGTCAATTCGCCGTTGCGGATGACCGCCGCGAAACGCACCGAACGGATCATCTCAGGAGCCGGGAAATCCGCCAGTTTCATATTGTCGAGCGGAGAACCGGGAACCACGGTAAACGCGGCGATAAGCGCCTCAGGAACACTGAACGTGATCTTTTCAAGAGTGGAAATATCATCCATGACGTTAACGATTTTGCGGACGCATTCTTCCTGCGGCAGGACGACATAATGAATACCGGCGTCGGCAGGCGTAAAATCATCTTCCCGTGCGAAATATTCGAGCGTACTCAAACGGCAGACGATATCTGTCGCGCCCATATGGCGGGCGATCCGGCAGGCATGGATATTGGTGGCGTCGTCACTGCCGACGGCGATAAACAATTTGACTTTATCGATACCGGCTTCCTTAAGGACGGCATAACTCGCGCCGTTGCCCGCCACGGTCATAATGTCGAGTTTGTCCCTGAGCCGGGCAAGGGTTGCCGCGGAAGTGTCGATAACCACAACATCATGTTTGTCATTGCAGAAAGTAACTGCCAGAAACTTACCGAGAGTCCCGCCGCCGACGATACCGATTTTCATGATTTTATATTCCGGCCCCCCGCTGTTTCCGGGGCGCGTTAAAGTTAGTTTTAGTTAATAAGCAACGCTTAATATACCGCAACTATGGCGAATGTTCAAATTTCGGCGGGAAAAGTCATGATTGCAAATCGACATTAATTTATATGTTGCCTAGGTAAACCGCATGGAAACCGCGTTCCGCGGCGTGTTCTTTTATTTTCCACAGGGTTTCGCGCGGAGTGCGCGGGCTGCCGTAATATTTATGCGTCGGGAAAAAAGCGCTGAAATGCAGCGGTATTTTTTTATCGAGATTCGCCTCTACCCAGTCCAGCCAGGCGTCGATCATTTCCATGGAGTCATTTTTGCCGGGAATAACCAGATTGGTGATCTCGATATGTTTTTCAAGTTTATAAAAATACTTGATCGCGTTCAGTACCGGATTCAGGTGCGAAGCCGTCATTGAGCGGTAAAACTCTTCGGAAAAGCCTTTCATATCCACATTCGCCGCATCGATAACCGGATATAAGTCAGTCGCCGCCTGTTCGGTAATATAACCGTTTGTCACCAGCACGGTTTTTAAATCCCGCTTATGGGCGAGCTCCGCTACATCAATGGCGTATTCGGCGAAAACCGTCGGTTCGTTGTAGGTAAAAGCCACTGAACGGCACTTATTATCCAAAGCCAGTTCGACAATTCTTTCGGGAGCAAGGTAGTTTTCGTATGCCGCCCCGGTATAGCTTCCCCGTGACAGCGAAGCGTTTTGGCAGAAAGAGCAGTCCAACGTGCAGCCGAAAGTCCCCAGCGAAAAAGTTTTTGTTCCCGGCAGGAATTCCGCCAGTGGCTTTTTTTCGATGGGATCGACATGCAAGGCGACCGGCATACCGTAACTCAGGGAATACAATTTGCCGCCGACATTTTTACGCACGCCGCAGAAACCGGTTTCCCCGTCGGCAATACGGCAGGCCCGCGGACAAAGGCCGCACTGCACTTTTACGTCGTCCAGACTTTTCCACCAGCGCGCAAGATGCGCAGTATTATTAGTATCCATAATTCTCCTCCGGCAATTGTTGTAAATATCCAGCGTTTAGTTGCATATGAAATTTAATATAAAGTAGTGCAGGAGCAGCCTTGCTCCAGCGCTCAAATCAATGATTTCAGTGGAATCTACAGCTTTTTGTCGCGGAGCAAGGCTGCTCTCGCTACTAAATCAGACTGGCTAAAATACTACGCATGCGGCAATTTTGCAAGCGGCAGGAGAATCACCGGATACTCATTCGGTTTTTTTGCGAGTTCCAAAAACATTTTTGCAAACAAAAAACAAAGTATAAAGCAGCACCAAAATCCCGGCGGTAATAAAGTACGGCACGAAAGCAAAACTCCGAAAAAGCAAATAGCGGCCGGGGCATATATACAACCAAAGACAGTAATCATTAAAACAAGGCTCTTTAAAAAAAGTGACAGGCATCAATAATACAACACCGGAAAGCAACAGTAAAACAGTAAATGTCAATACATCATATCCGTTTTTCATTGTTTGATAGTATAATCTTTTTCCAAGGATACCCCCGATGACCGCCCAAACGGCAAAGAATACACTCGCTCCGGCTAACTCCCAACCCCGGAAAAAATAGCCATATTTATCCTGATTCGCAACTATCACCCATAATAAAGTCATGACCACTAAAACAATCACAACTGAAACCAATTTGGCCCTGTTTTCCGTCCGGGCTCCCCAAAAACCCAAAGTCAAACACAAAATAAACCATGGCAACGTCGGAATTATCGGCAATGGCAGAATAGACGCAAGCGCGAATCCGAAATAACGCAGCCTGAGCATTATTCCGTCGAAATCAAAAGGCGCTTCAGCCTGAGTTCTCCTATGTACGTCCTCCCATTCCGGCCCGTAACGTTCCTCCGTAACCCTGAGCGCTTCGTCAAGCATTGCCCGCTTGCTTTGGCTCAGGGTAATATCAGCGGGGATTATTTTTTCGCGCTGCGCCAGTTTAAAAAGCTCATTGTAATTTGCCTGCCGGGTATTTTGCGTCAGCAGCTTCAATTCGTTCGGACTCAACTTGATATGACCGGCATTGTATTCCTTTTGCAATTGATTCCGGAGTTGACGGCTTTTCTGGGCATGAAAATAATGCAGATATGCGGAAATGACTCTTGGCTCACTGCCCGCCCGGATCGCCCGACAGGCTATCCAGACAAACTCATTGATCAAAGGCACATGGACGGGAGTCATCAAGCGTTCCATTAAAGGCACTGAACCGATTATTAACAGCACGGTAAGCCGGAACCACATGCCGCGTTTACGCCAGTTATTAAACGTTTTCCATACTTTTGCGAGCCGGTTTTTAACACTCATCCCTTCCTCCCTGTTTGCCTGTTATCCCGTTTCAAATCTTATATATTGTTCGCAACAAAAAAGGAAATATCACGCGGGGAATAGATTTTAAGTGCAGAAGACGCGAAAAAGGCCATAATAAAACTTTGAAAACCCGGACACTGCGTTATATTAGCGAATGAATATTGTTTTAGATTTAATTCTTAAACTTTAATCTTATATTTGCGGTTCCAGGTAGCGCCGCGTCTCGATGAGACCGGCGACATGCAACGTTGACAGGCTATATAATGTCATTCATTGCCGCTTTCATCGAAAGCTGGCCTACTCGGTTGCGGTATTGCATTGAACGGAGTTCTCATTTTTTTATGAAAAAATCGCTG
>JBAYCO010000406.1:0-4224 GCA_041668685.1 Victivallaceae bacterium
ATACTTCCTCCATCCGTTCTTCCCATTTCTTACCCCGTCCTCATCATCATAACAAATACCGTCAATATCGTAATTGTCCGCCAGTTCCATAACAATGTCTTTCATATATTGGGCAAAACTTTTGCAATCTTCCTCCCTTTCCATAGTCAGCCAACCCGGATGGCTTTCCATAATCGGCCCCACCCCATTTTTCCTTAACGAATGCCTGAAATCCGATATAATCACCGGGAAAACTTCGATACCATAATTATGCGCTTCTTCTATTACCGCGCCTAATACGTCCCAGTTCGAATATTTCAGGGGAAGCACTTTGCTGTTATACAGAGCCAGGGGACCGCGATGAGCCCGGACATTGACAAAATTGAAATTGTTGCCGGCAGCAGTTTTCATAAGTTCCTTTATCTGCTTTCTGCCTTCAGCTTCGTCCTTCATATTAAAATACTTGAAAGGAGCCAGCCAGAATCCCCGCCCTTCCAGCTCCGGTTCTTTATGAAGTTCCCGAGCTCCCGTTTCCCTTTTACCGGCAGGTCCGGCCAGGGAAAAGATATTTTTTATCAATTGCAGACAAACCGGACATTTGCGATTCAAAGCGCCATACGCCAAATAAACTCCGGATTGCACACATAGTCCTTTGCCATATTTATTTGCGGTAAAAATTGCCCCTTCACCGACTTCATCTCCTTGGTATGTGTAATGCTTGCCCCCTTTTTTTATGCATTTAAACAATTTAGCGGAAGCAATAACTTCTGTTCCTTTCAGCGGCTCCAGTTTTGCCGTAAATTTTGTGAATGCTTTAAGAGACTGGTCTAATTTATATCTTTTATCCTTGGAAAAGCCCCGCGCCAGAAAACTTTCATTCTGAAATTGTATCTCTCCCAGAAAATAAATGCCATTATTCTTTACTCCACTTACTTTTGGCATGATCCAGTTATTGCGGTTACGACGGTCCTTGCCGGAGTCATATTTGCCGTTACCGTTAATATCAACGTATCGGCAGGCATAATAGTAAAGGATAGCCAGAATCCCTCCATCCTCAACATACTTTTCAATATTTTTATATTGTTTCTCAGAAAACATGCTCCCTTTATCGCCAATAATTATCATGCGGTATTTTTGAGCTTCTTGCAAGTCGTCAAAAACTTTCCCGTCAACGATATTTATTTCATAACCATATTCCTTTCCTAAATCCAGCCATCCGGTACGGCCTATCACCCCTATCCGGCTTTGCTCTTTCGCCTCGGCCATTGTCCATGCATATAATACTAAAAATACTATTCCCAGGATACGTAATGCTTTCTTTAACATTTTTTCACATACCTTAATTTTTGTGTGATAATTTCACTATATTTTATTTGAACAGCTTCCATTGAGGAAAGCGCTTCAGCTTATTGTTTGACAACTTAATATATAGTACGCCCTCCTGCTTATTAGGTATCGTTAAAGGTTCGTGCAAAATGCTCTGAAGTTCCGCTTACGATCACTCAATAGTTCCGTCACATAGTTTCGGGAAATTCACCGCATTGCTGATATAACCTATTAGAAGCGCTTGGACATGCCCGTCCGCGAAGAGGGTATTGGCAACTGAATCATGGCGTACGGCAATATATTTATAATCGGGGAAATAAGCAATACCGCAATCAACGCTTATATATCTGGAATCGGCACAAAGCAGGGTTTTGCTCGGAGAACTTATTTGCGACTCCCGTTTTACCGTTGCCGGATCAAAACTGCTGCCGTCACCACCTCCGAGATATTCGGTATTATATCCATAAGGAATGTGGCTGCTCCGATAATAGGTATTGAAATCGAGCGAAAGGCTGCTCGGACAATACCACGTAAAGGAACCTGCAAAGCTCGGAGAAAACCGGTAAGGAGAAAAATAGCGCGGAGGATTACTGCTCTGATCAGAGTGTCCCCCGACATACTTATCCAGACGTTGTGCCCATCCGCCGGCATAACCATCCATGTCGTAAGGCGGAAAATAATCATTCCAGTCAACCTGATACATGGAAAACGCCTGGCCGATTTGTTTAAGGTTACTGGCACATGCGATAACACGGGCTTTTCCCCTGGCTTTATTCAGCGCCGGGAGCAACATTGAAGCAAGAATAGCTATGATCGCGATCACAACCAAGAGTTCAATGAGGGTAAAATTCCCTTTGTTTTCAACTTTATTCCGCCTTTTTTTCATTTCATTCTCCCGAATTAATACGTTAACAAACTGATCTATTATGGGTCACAGCAGCGCCCGGCATTTGTTTGAAAATTATTTTATACTTTAATTATAATAGGTTAAATTTAAAATTGCAATATAAAAGTTGAAAAATCTTTAAAAAAATCAAAGTTATGTATTGAAAAACCAATTATAACATTGTATATTGATAGATAAAGTTGAGGTACATAAACTATGAATAACGAAATTAAAATATTAAACCGGAAATCGTCTTTACCCCTTTACGAACAACTCAAGCTTGAATTAACCCAGCTCATCGTCTCCGGTTATTTCAAGGCGGGCAGAAAATTTTTCAGTCTTTCCGAGATCGTCAAAAAGTATAAAGTGAGCCCGATAACCGCCAGGCGGGCAATCAGTGAACTTGCCGCTGAAGGCTATTTGAAGACTTCCCAGGGAAAAAAAACTTCCGTATGCTCTCTGCCTTCGGAAAATAAATCCTTGCCGGCAACCAGGGTTGCGGTCTTTTTCTATTCCAAATCAGATGCAGAAATAGCGAACTATGATGAAATGCCATGGACCAATACAATATTGACCGGAATTCAGGAAAAACTTTTTGAAAAAGGCGCTCTTTTAACCATGGCGCCCGCCAGGAGCCCCGAAGATGCGGTACAGAAATTTAAACAGCTTGGAACGGCATATAATGCGTTCATTTGTATTTCGCTTATGCTGTCGGAAGGCTTGCTGCCTGAATTTGAAACCAGCAACCGCCCTTATGTAGTTATACGGCCCGACAGTGAAAAACAGTTGTATAACTTTGTTGCCGTCGACCATTATGCCGGCAGTGCCGAAATGGCCAAAAACGCGGTTTTGAAAAAATACCGGTCTTTCTTGTATTTAAGCAACGACTTTAATGAAGATCCGGAAAAAATGCGCGGTTTCCATGAAACGCTTCTACGGTCAGGTATACCTCCGGAGAATATCTATATTCGAAGTACGAATAATGCGACAGTGATAGATAAAAACGCGGCTGCCGCAACATTTGAGGATTTTATAAAAAACAACGGCAACGACAAACTTTTTCCGCTGGCTGTTTATTCGTTTGGTGATCTATTATCCATAGGCGTGCTCTCGGCATGCCGAAAGCTCGGACTCAAAGTTCCTGATGAAGTCGGAGTTGCCGGCAGTACCGGAATGGCGGAGGCGGAACAATGCGTCCCATCCCTTACGACCATGCAGCTTCCCATGCGCGAAATGGGACATACCGCCGTGGACATGATTTTCAGGATGCTTGCGACCAATAACCGGCGTTTACCCGGAATAAAGCTTAATACCAAAATCATTGAAAGAGAATCGCTGTAAAATATCGGAAAGCTTATTTCTCCAAGCCGCGGTAAACGTTTATGGCTTTGTCTATGTCATCCAGTAACTTACCGGCTTCATCCACTTTTTTATGCCGTTTTTTGCAGAAATCTTTAACGCATTTTTTATAACGCTCAAGCCAGTCAATGAAATACTCGGCGTCAGCGGCATTAACCTTGATCGGAAGTTTGTCGTATTTCACATAGATCGGGCTGGTATGCGCCAAACGCCCCAAAAACCTGCCGGAACGCCCGACACAGCGCGCAGCCAGCCAAGCCGTTGAATCGATTTCAAAAGTCAGCGATTTATGGAACTCCCTGGCGCCTTTGGCCATTAAAGTACTTATTACCCGCCCGTTCTTTAGGATTTCTATTTTTTCCAGCCCCGACACCGAATAAGCATCAAGTTGAAGACTGATTGTCCGGTTCCTGCCGGAAAGCGACACGGTATCGCCCGGCAGCTTATTACCGCAACGCAAAAACAGCAAAGGCCCGCTCGTAATAAACGTTCTTCCCTGACGGTAAGCCTTTAGTATTTCTTTCCAGGAAAGCTCATTTATTTTGGCGTAAGTCCGATGTTGGCCCGCCGCAATTCGAACCGAAGGATTGTTTAAATAGACGTCGGTACTTGCCGCCGCCGCCAGCTTGAAACCCAAATTCAAATAGCGGTACCAGTCCTTGAGCTGCGCACTG
>JBAYCO010000407.1:0-4213 GCA_041668685.1 Victivallaceae bacterium
ATACCCCGCAGTATTGAGTGAGGATGTACACGGTCGCCCCCGCAGTGCCGTTGATAGTCGCCGTTGCGTCGCAGCTTATGGCGGTCTGCCCGGCACCCATTCTGTCGATGGCGAAAACCATGTCGGCTTCGAACGCGGTATTTGCATATAGCGGCAGAGTTACGGTGTTGGCGTCGGCATTGTTCATTTCGATTATTTTTCCGGCGTCGGAAAGGACGGGAGTATAGGAGGTCCCAGTCTGCTGGTTCACCCTGACTTTTTCCCCGTTCACATACGCCAGAAAATCGGCTTCCGTGCCGGTGTTTCCGGCGGCGATCCACAAATCATAGGCGGAATCCCCGTCGTCACCCTTTTCTCCCTGGGCTCCGGTTTCCCCCTGGATTCCCTGTTCACCCTGCGCTCCGGTGTCGCCGGCGTCCCCTTTGTCTCCTTTCAATGCGGCCAGAAAATCAGCTTCGGTTCCGGTATTTCCGGCGTCAAGCCAGACTTGATAAGCCGAATCGCCATCGTCGCCTTTTTCCCCCTGAGCGCCGGTATCGCCCTGAATTCCTTGTTCACCTTGGGCTCCGGTATCGCCGGTATCTCCCTTTTCGCCTTTCAGCGCGGCAAGCTGTTCCGCGGTAAAATCCTCATAGGTAAACGCATCGCCTTTATCGCCTTTTTCCCCCTGCGCACCTTGTTCGCCCTGGGCTCCGGTATCGCCGGTATCGCCTTTGTCTCCTTTCAGCGCGGCAAGGAAGTCAGCCTCGGTACCGGTATTGCCGGCATCCAGCCAAACCTGATAAGCGGAATCACCGTCATCGCCCTTTTCCCCCTGCGCTCCGGTTTCCCCCTGTTCGCCTTGCGCCCCGGTGTCCCCTTTGTCTCCTTTCAATGCGGCCAGAAAATCAGCTTCGGTACCGGTATTTCCGGCGTCAAGCCAGACTTGATAAGCCGAATCGCCATCGTCGCCTTTTTCCCCCTGCGCTCCGGTTTCCCCCTGAATTCCTTGTTCCCCTTGGGTTCCGGTCTCACCGGTATCGCCTTTTTCACCTTTGTCCCCGCCGCCGAGAATCAATTCCCAGGTTCCGGTAATTGCGGTAATGTTTTTCATTGCCATGATCCCGGACAGATCAACTACCGCCGAGTTGCTCCCGTAAGTAACGGAGTTCTGCGGCAACTCCCATTGGACGCCATCATTGTCAGCGACCGCAACGATATTCAAAAGCGAATCTACCGAAAGTGTGTTATCAGTCAAATCGTCCTGGGTGAATTCATGGCGGGAACCGTCATGCGTCCTCAGCCAGTTGAGGTAATCTTCCTCGCTTCCGGTATTGCCGGCGGAAAGCCACATCTGGTATAAACTCTCCCCGGAAATTCCCTGCGCGAAACGAATCCGGCCGCCATTGGCGACGTCGCTCTGCCCGAAATAAATAACCGTCTGGTTGTTGGAGTATTCCGTCTGGATCATCACCGGGCTGTCGGGATCGCCGGTCTTGACCGCAAGGCCGTTGCCCATCGCGTCGTAGAGTTCGATCTGGGCAATGGTTTTAGTGCCTTCCAAAACCAGCGAACCGCCGTAAACGTCATCGGCGGCAAACACATGATCGGCCACCACTTCGGCATTTTCGCCGCGCTCGCCCTGATCGCCTTTATCGCCCTTGTCACCTTTTTCACCCTGGATTCCCTGAATACCGCCCGGAGCGGGATCGCTCCAGTCCCCGAAATCATCACTGAGTTTTACATAAAGATTATTATTATCCGTATCAAGATAGGTGAACCCACGCTCGGCATCGTCATAGACGCTCTTATTGTCGAGCGTTCCGGCCATGTCGATATCCACTCCGTCGCCCTTTTCGCCTGTATCGCCTTTTTCCCCTTGCTCACCCTGTTCCCCCTGGGCTCCGGTATCGCCGGGCAGGCCCCGGTCCCCGGTATCGCCCTTTTCCCCTTGCACACCTTGTTCGCCCTGCGCCCCGGTCTCACCGGTGTCGCCTTTTTCACCCTGTTCACCCTGGGATTGGATGATCGAATAAGCGTCCGACCAGTCCCCGGAATTATCGGAAAGTTTGAAATAAATGGCCGATTCATCGGGTACGCCGTAAACAAAACCTTTCAATTCGTCATCGTAATCATCCCGTCCCGCCAGCGTACCGGAAGCGGACGGAACCAGGTCGGAGCCGTCCTTGCCCTTGGGAATGCTGTAACCATCGCTCCACTCACCTTCCGGAAAGCGTGAACGGAAATACACATCGTCATCGGTCTGCGTATCATGCCAGTTTTCGTTATCCTCGGAAAACTGGTATTCCAGCGCCTGCTGAATGTACGCTTTTACCTGTTCGCTGGTCCAGTAATCGCCATCCCCGACGGCGGTCGGCGAACCCATTCCGGCGGTGCCGCGCCGGTTGCGTACCGTAATATCGAACTGCAATACAAAGGCCGGTTTTGTCCGCCCGGAAACGAAGCCGCAAAGTTCCACTCCGAGCGTAATATCGTCTTTCCCGGAAATGGCCGCCTCAAGTTCGACCGTATCGGTTTCCAGCAAGGGAATGCGGACTTCGGAATAATCCTGTTCCTCGTCGGTATCGGCGTTGAGCGTACCCGAAACCACCGTAATATTGTCATTGTCCGCCCGGAGTTTCGGGGTCGTATCCGTATCCCAGTCGTTATCTAAAAGACAGTCCCAGGAAACGAAGGCGCTCAACTGTTCAAACGGATAGGCGTCACCATCGCGCAGCGCCCGCAAACACAAAAGCGCCTCCACCCCGCGGGTGATCGCCTTGGTCGAGGACGTACTCTGCCCATACTCGTCGACAATTTCACCCACGGTGGAATCCGCTTTGACGTAAATGATTATCTGTTGTAAATCCTCATACATCCTGTTCTTCTTCCTTATATTCGAAATTGAAACTCAGTTGTTCGATATATTCCCTGGTCCAGACGAGCCAGGATTCATTGCCCGCGGTGCGCTCCACCAAGGTGGATTCGGGATAATATTCCCGGATATAAGCCACAAAATTATCGTAGGCCGGTTGGATGGTACTCATCCCCATGGAACCGGAGGTATCGACGAACAGCCCGATAGTGTACTTCGTTGCGGAATACTGCGATTTGAGCGCGTTCAACGCCAGGACAAACTGGTTCATGGAGCTGCACGGATCGCGGTCGCAGGAATAGTACAACACGTTCGACGGCCTGCCGGAACTCCCGAAAATCTGCCCGGAATTACTCCCGCCCGGCTGGATGACCGCGGTATAAAAGCTGATTTCCTCCTCGAACAGCGCCTTATGTTCGTCATAGGTGGTTCCCGTGGTGTAGCCGGATTCGGCCTCGTCTATCCAGGTGATCGAAATTATGTCCTCTTTTTTACGCAGGTAATTGACTATTCGAAACATCTGTTTGAGCCATTTTGCCGAGAGAAAATACGGATTCGGTTCCAGGCGTTCTTCCTCCTGGAGTGCCGCCAGCAGATCGGCCTCGGTCCACAGCCGGGCATCGCTTTCTGTCCAGTTGCGATACCACGGGATCAGCTCAGTCACCGCGTCATGCATCCGGCGCTCTATGACTTTGTAATCCTCGTTCGGGTTGAAGTCATCCAGCATAGGTTTCAATGCCGAAGGCATGTCATCGGCCTCCATTTCCGGAAAAAGATACTCGACCCGCTCCCGGATCGCCTCGTACATCTCATAGCCCTTAATAGATGGCAGGGCCAATATCGGCAGTCCGGTCCAGTCGCTCCATGCTGTGGGTTTTTCCATAATTTTTAATTCTTAATTTTTAATTCTTAATTCTTAATTACGCATAGCGGTTGTTGTAGATGATGCCGTTATTCCAGATCTGGACGATTTCGCCCATCGCTTTTTCTTCTGAGTTCCACTTGACAACGCCCAGCAAGGCGGTGAACTTATCGGCGGTGAATTCCGGGAATGTTGTTTCTGATTTGATTTCGGTAGTCCACTCTTCATCGGCATAAACCGCCTCAAAAACAATGTAGGATTCGGCGCTTATGGAGAATGTTTTTTCCGAAACGCTTATCTTGTCGATACCGGACACAAAAACGCCGCAGACGCCGCTTTCCAGCGTATCGCTCCCGTCAACGACTTTGATAGTATTTGCGTTGTCCTCATCGGCGGTCAGCAGGAAAAAGCCGCTGTAGTTGTTCCCGCCCGAACCGCCCCCGCCAAGCTGCAAAAGCGCCCACTTTTCGCCGGTTCCCGATTCCTTCCAGAGGATG
>JBAYCO010000408.1:0-4212 GCA_041668685.1 Victivallaceae bacterium
ATGTAACATGCAGGATATCAGATGGAGGTTATAACTATGACATCAAGGGAAGTATGCAAACGAGTGCTTAATTTTCGGATGACACAGGAAGGTTCTTTCATTGAAGAGGCTACTGCCGCCAACCGAACTCGGGAAATCCGACCGTCCGGGATGAGAGGGGGGCTTGCGGAATCATGGACCAGGGAAGAAATAGGAACCCACCGCACAACCGAAAGGGTGCGGAACGGTCACTCTCAACCTAAAGTTTGTGCGCCGTACATCTACCCGACGAACCTCACGCACGGTTTGGTCGGTGAGGTGAAGCCGATGAGACGCAACTCGTTGATTACCAGAGGCTTCACCTTAATCGAACTCCTCGTCGTGATCGCGATCATAGCGATTCTTGCCGCAATGTTATTACCGGCATTAAACAAAGCGAGGGAAAAAGCTCATCAGAGCACTTGTATGGGAAATTTGAAGCAGATTGCTTTGGCGACCCAAATGTATGCCGATGATTTCGAAGGATATTGTCCATATGGTGCGGCTTGTTATAACTATATGTACAACAATAACATCCTTCGATATGGAGGAAGTCTTTTTCCTGATTATC
Organism: Victivallaceae bacterium; assembly: GCA_041668685.1. Lineage (GTDB taxonomy): Bacteria > Verrucomicrobiota > Lentisphaeria > Victivallales > Victivallaceae > JAHOYW01. Next base: position 590 of record JBAYCO010000408.1, read on the forward strand.
TGAATGTTCCCGCTATTTATAAGTACGGCAACTCAAAAGATCATGATGCTCCACCGGTAACCAGGTGTCCGGAGGGAGGGCGAGACGGTACTAAAAGACTTCAATCAAGTTCAGGAAATCCGAATTTCAGTTATGGTTTCTATTGTAATCCTGAGAATATGTTCAGAGTCCATAATCCTTCCGGGCGTCTACTTTTAGGGGACATAAGTGTTAGTGATGCACGAAGTATATGGTATAGAGATTCATTTGGCTATAGACACGGTCTGAAAACCAACATCGTATATGTGGACGGACATGGAAACGCATTGAAATATCTGGAAGTCCCGTATAGGCATACATCTTCAACGACTGATCCCACGGATTTTTATACTACGCATTAATGATAACCTCGCTGTCGATACAAATAAAAAGTAGGTAATAAGCGGTCGAGCTTATTTTTCGGTAACCTTGTCGGCCTCGATTCAAGTTCAGATTAACTTAAAATCAGGAATTACGTCAGATCTATTTTTGTAGAAAAAACAACACACTAATTGGAGAACACTATCATGGTAAAAATAAATGACAAAATTTGCCAGTCCGGAAAAAGTCAAAAGTGTTTAAGGGGGAATCGCTTGAAAAAACTAAGTGTTTATTCGCGTGTTTTAACCTTATTGCTTTTCTTGCAGACTTGTTTTATCTTGTCTGCAAAAACAGATACTGTCAAACATGAACATGCAGGTAACTTACGCCTGGAGCAACTGAAAACACAGATGGCATTTCTGGCAAAAAAAATTGCGCTGGCGGAAAAGACCGGCAAAGATGTAAGTCCGCAGCGTATTTCCCTCCGGGTAGCGGAACTGTTTTCAGACTATATCCTTGCGGATAGTGAACGTGACCTCAAAAGCTGGCAGAGGCTTAAATTCAGCGATGTCAGAATTATCGGTCAGGAAGAATTCCGGAAGCGTGTCTCTCAGTTGGCGAAATTCGAGTTCGGGGAATGCCAAAAAATCGTGAAAAATGCGATTTCCGAACTGGAATCCGCCGCGAACTTGCCCAGTAAGGGGTATTACCGGAAAGATATCTTTTATCGGGACGGGTGTCGGTTGGATATTAAGAACGGCTGTTTTACTTTAGACGGAAAACCCACATTTTTTTATGGTTTTCTTCAGCAATACAAATCGCTTGAAGAAATAAGATCTTTAGGAAGCAATTTGGCTTTCGTTTGGTATACTGGTTCGTGGCTCAGAAAAGATTGGACTATTAATCGTGATAAAAGCTACCTTTGTCGACGGCTCAAAGACAACGGATATTTTATTTATGTGTCTCTTGTTGTAGGCTCCATGCCGAAATGGCTGACTGCAGCCTATCCTGATGTACTGACAAAAACAACTTGGTGGAGACCGCATTTTGACATCGACCATCCGATAGTAAGACGCGTTGCAACTTCTGCTGGAGAGGAAATAGCAAAATTGGTTAAGCATTTCCCAAATCTATTTTGTTACAGCTTAATGGGTGAACAGCACTGTAAACCTGCGTTCAAGGGACCGGCAACTCAGAAACGTTACGCAACTTGGCTTGAGCAACACTTCGGAGGTAATTTGAAGCGGTTAAACCAGGCATTTAATAAGTCCTACCATGGTTTTACGGAAGCGGCCAATGATTCAGGTCCCAAGTCAACCGGGATGTTATATTGCTGGAATTTATTCAATCAATATCGCCTGACCAAACTCAATAAATGGCTTATCGACGGTATTCGGCAAACTGAAAAGAATCCGCGCTGTGTAAGCTGGCCGGCTACGGGTTGCCTGGTAGCTCAACCGGTCGGGGGCTGGCATTCGCGTATGGGGGTAAATTTCGAGGACCTGATTACCCAGGCCTCGGTAAGCGGCTGGGATGGTGGGTTTTATCCCTGCGAGGCCCAGGAAGCGCTTCGCTACTGGCCGCGGGAACAGGAGAAATACAATCTGGCCTGGCGGGATGAAATGACTTATTATGATTTCGCAAAATCAGTAGCGCCGGAACAGCCGATCTTCGACCCGGAATGGCATTCCCTGGCCAGTGTCCGGCATATTTCACCATTGGGAATATCCGCCGACTATGTGCGTCTATGTCTCTGGATGCAGCACTTGCATGGACTCGGAGCACATACGGCTTGGTGGTGGAGCCGTGAAAGGGATGGTACTCCGCGAAATATAGAATTTCTCGGAAGTTTCCTGACCCAGCCGCAACTATTGGAAGGCTGGGCGCGGACAATGCTGGAATTGGAACGTCTGGCGGAATACGTTACGCTTTTCCCGGTAGAAGAGAGAAAAGTCCGGATATTGTATTCCGAAGCTTCTTCGATCATTGACTGCCGCGGATACACCAATGTGATGCGTGAAGCTTACGAAGCTTTGTACTTTCAGGACTGCCCCATAGGATTTATCACCGAAAAGATGATTGCCGCGGGCAATCTTAAAGAGTGCGCTTTACTGGTTGTTCCTAACGCCAGATACGTTGGTGATTCGACCGTAAAGGGAGTAAAACAATTTATCCAAAACGGCGGTAAGGTTGCGGTTATCGGCAAAGAAAGTTTTAAGTTCAATGAATACGGGCATGAACGCCAGCTTGATTTCCCGGATAAAACCGTGTTTGTCCCCGGGCACAAGGCGGCGGCATGGTTTGACCGTTTTGACCGGTTGATCACGGCGGCCGGCGTAAAAAGACCGGTGCGGGTTCTGGGGCCGGACGGCAAACCGGTTCCGGGGCTGGAAATGCGGACGGTTCTCAAGGGCGACCGGCGGATCATTTATCTTCTGAACCTTGGACATGCTTCGGCGGAACTGACGCCGGGCAGGAAAAACGGCGCCGTTCCCAAGGTCCGTGACCTGATCGGCAACCGGGACCTGGATTTAAATAAAACCATAAAACTTCCCCCGCGGGGAATAATGCTTCTGGAGGTAAAATCTCATGAATAAAATTCTGATAACCATGTTGTGTATCGTATCATTAACCGCGGTTTCCGCCCCGGTTGAATTGCGGATCGGCCGGGCGGCAAAGATCAAGCCGGGATCCAATTGGGAATCGGTCTGCCGGGAGCTGCTGAAATCCGGCGATAAAGAACGGCAATTTTTATTGACCGGCACTTCTCCCATCAGGAAGCAGACCACCGATAATTATCTGGCCGATGACCAGACTGAATTCGCCGCCGCGGAAGACGGCCGCAACCTGTATCTCGCCGTTCGCTGTTATGATTCGCGCGGCCGCAACTTGACTGCCCGGTGCGTCGAACATGACGGCCCGGTGTGGAAAGACGACGATATTGAAATCTTTATCGCGCCGCGGTACCGGGGCAAGGATTATTATCAGTTTATCGTCAATCCCCTGGGAACCATGTATGAGGGCCGTTGCCAGGATCGGGAATGGGGATGCGACTGGAAGGCTAAAGTTGTCCGGGGAACTGACGCCTGGACAATATTTTGCATGATCCCTTTGCGTGCGGTAGGTATTAAAAGTGACAGCGGTTTTATCGGCTTCAACATTTACCGGTCGAGATGCGCGGGTGACGGCAGTGAGTTCAGTTCCTGGTCGTATTTGTCCGGCGGTCCGCACAATACCGGTGAATTCGGAATATTGGTGCTCGGAGAGGCCGGGAAAGGGTTGGG
>JBAYCO010000409.1:0-4192 GCA_041668685.1 Victivallaceae bacterium
GCTGTCCCTAGCCGTGCGGGACTAAAGGTTGGATGGCGAAAGATTTTGCAGAACAATTTATGGAAATGGTAAAACCGAAAAACTATGACCCCGCCCAGAGGACGGGGTTTTAAAGGACTCAATCAGTTTCCGAAGCAGGTTTGCAGGAGAAGCATTATTCCACTGATATAGGCCGGGGCAACGAAAATTACCGCAGCCATCCGCGCCATTTCCAACTCTTTTTCGGTATGCTCGAAGCCGGGAGGGCAAATCCATTCATCCCTGCCCCAGACCGTCATGTAGATATCCGTTATCACCAGCGGGACGATCAGGAGACAGAACCATATGTTTATCCCGTCAGCCCAGCCGGGGGTAAAATAAATAAGCGTTACGGCGGTTAAATAGGCGGCGGCAATGATTTCATATATTAACAATGCCATATTGGCTTTGGCACGAACCCATAACACACTGTTAATCAGGATGCTGACAAAAAATATCGCCAGATACCCGTACATCACATAACGCATAAACACCTTGCCGCCAGTTAAAAATTTATCTTTGAGCGCCCGCCGTAAACAGTTCTTTCACATTCATCGGACGGGTTTTCGACAATCTGCCGGGATCCTGTTCCGGGACTGAACTCCTGGGTATTTTCAGGGTTTTGAGAATTTCTTCTTCTCCGCCGGAAAACCCGTTGACGCCATTCTTTTGATATTCCGGTTTGCCTTCGAAAAGCGCCGGCATTTCATGCCGCATATATTTGGCTAAGGTTACAATAGTGGGTACATTGCCTCTTCGCAAGATGTATTGTTCAAGTTTTTTCATGGTTTTGGCAGTGCTGGGATAGCGTTTCTCCGGCTCGGTCGCCAACATGCAGTGTAAAATGGCAAGCAGTTCCTCATCCAATTTTTTCGGGAGGAGATCCCAGTCAATGTAATTCTGCTGCGCCTGTAATATAATTTCGTGCAGGTGGACGTTCAGATGGCGGCACGGTTTACCGCCGCTGAGCATATTGAACAGAACCACCCCCAGGGAGTAGATGTCCGAACGGAAATCCAGTGACTGTTTCTTGACCTGTTCGGGAGACATAAAAGGCAGCTTGCCGGAATACGAATTGCGTTCCTTGACTGTAACTGCCCGCGCGACCCCGAAATCGGTAAGCTTAACAACGCCTTCGGTGTTTATCAGAATATTGTGCGAACATACGTCGCAATGTACGATATTCAAAGGCCGGCCGTCACAACCATAGCGGCTGTGGGCGTATGCCAGCGCCCGCGCGACGTTCATGGCGATAAAGACCGCCAGCTTTACCGGGATTCTGGTTTTGGCGATGCGAAGAAACTCCAGAAAATCATTGAGCGTAATCCCGTCAACATATTCCTGGACAAAATAATACTCATCCATATATCTGTCCAGTTGATATATCTGGACAATATTTTCATGGATCAGGTTTGCAACCAGTTTCGCCTCATCGATAAAACGGTTAATAAATCTTTTATCTTTGGAATAGCAGTTCAAGAGCGTTTTTATCGCAACAACTTTTTCAAACCCGTTCGCCCCTTTCATCAGAGCCTTGAAAACAGCTCCCATGCCACCTTCCGCGATAACCTCCAAAATTTCGTATTCTACGCGGCCGATTATCTTCTTCATTTTTTCACCTCAATAAATTCCCCAAATAAATATTATAATATGTTAAGTGGAAAAAAGTTATATAGTTTGTCCTTTTTTTAAAATTTGAGGCGAAATAAATATTCAGGAAAGTGTAAAAACTAAAAAAACACCCCTGCCGACCGAAGCCGACAAGGGCGGAGAAGCATTCTGTATTTTATGGCACCAAGTCCCAAACAATAGAAAAGCACAAAAATGTAAGCCGCACATAAATGTATTTTTTTATTGTCAAGCCATACCAATAACACAGCTTGTCCAAAAAAACAAATAAAAAAAGAAAGAATTTCTTACGTTTTTGCAATGATTACATTTTTGTAGCCTTTTGGAACGTTATATGTACAGAACGCGGCCGCAAAGACAAATATGTCGCGGCTGTTTTTCAAAATTACAGTCAAAGGAATATTAAGGGGGCTATTCGAATTCGAATCCGAGCTGTTCAAGGTATTCAATCGTATGATTGACGGTAATCCGCCATGTCCACTTGAGGGCCTCGAACAAGGGCAATATGGGGTCTATATTATTTTTAGCGCACAAATCGGCGTTCCGCGAATTCCACTTTCCAAAAGCGTCAGCCAGATCCGCCGGCAGATTAACGGTTTTAAAGTACTGCAACAGCCCTTCATCGTTATACATCGGCACTTTGCCGTCAAACATGCCGTGCGCGTCAAAAGTAAATTCCTGGCCGTTATACCAGGTAGTAACGGCCTCCCCTGCCCTGGCAAAAATATAAGTAAAAAGCGAAACGATCTCATCAGCCGACAGGATGCGTTCATTTTTGTAGGAAAGGTATTTTTCGACTTCTTTAAACATGAACAGGAAAATATTTTTTTCCCAGTCCGCCAACTGTTCAATAACCGCCAGCGGTCCGGTGACGTAGCCGTCTTCCTTCGCTCTGGCAATCATTGCTTCCGCTATTTGTTGATTCAATTCCATTTTTTCAGTTACCAGTTACCAGTTACCAGTTATCAGTTTTAAAAGACAAATTCGGCTTGTTTTGCCGCAGAATTCCAGACTATCGGTTCGCGCTGCAAATTCTTTAAAGCCCGGTTTATGCCGGAAAACGGACGGCTTCCCATAAAACCGCGCGAGGCCGACAACGGCGAGGGGTGGGTTCCGCAAATAATATGATGACGGTTTTCGTCGATTAAAACATTTTTCTTGCGGGCGGGACCGCCCCAGAGTACGAAAACGCAGGGTTCCGCTTTATCGCTGACCGCCTTAATCACGGCATCGGTGAATTTTTCCCATCCCCGTTTCTGGTGTGACTGCGCCTGCCCGGCGCGCACGGTCAAAACGGTATTGAGGAGCAGGACGCCCTGTTCCGCCCAGGTTTCCAGGCAACCGCTGTCCGGGGCGTTAATTTTCAGATCCGCGCTCATTTCCTTGTAAATATTGCGCAGCGAAGGAGGTATTTTCACCCCGTCCGGCACGGAAAAACATAAACCGTGAGCTTGCCCCTCGCCGTGATAAGGGTCCTGGCCGAGGATTACCACTTTTACTTTGGCAAGGGGAGTCATACCCAAAGCGTTAAAAATTTTTTCCTGCGGCGGATAAACCGTTTCATTTTGCCATTCCGACTCAAGAAAATTCTGCAGTTCCCCGAACCAGTCGGATTCAATCTCGTTCTTCAGGAGTTTTTTCCATTCTTCCGGAATAATTTCGGCTAATTTCAGATGTTCAGTTGATTCTTTCATACGGGAAATATACAGCTTTCCCGGACTTTGGTAAAGCCGTTAAAAAAAGAAAATCAGGCTTTATATCAATATTGCGTTCAAAAGTACAGTATAGCCTGAAAAAATTATTCCGGCGTTAATAGTACACGGCCAGGGGCAGCCGTGGCTACACTGGAGAACATGGATATTACGCCGATAAGTAGGCCGGCTTTCGATGAAAGCGGCAATAAGCAACATTGTATGACCTCTTAACGTTTCATGTCGCCGGTCTCATCGAGACGCGGCGCTACTTGAAGCCATAAACAAATATCAGGCAAAAGTTAAGTTCTTAACCTAAAACAGTATAAAAGCGGGACTACAAACACGTTTCAAAACTCTTTATCTTTTCCTTGCAGACCTTTTTGGTTATCTCCTGAAGCAGTTTTACCCGCCCGGCAAGATATTCCAATTCTTCTTTTGTGATATTATAGTTCATGTCGTATCTGGCGCCGACATAGGCGCTTCTCAGCAACTTGAAAAGCCGTTTTTCCTCATCTGTGTTCTGCGGAAAAATTCCCTTAAGTTCGGGGCTGAGGCGGTTGACTTTTATTCCTAATTCATCGAGATCATGAAGTTTCGGCTTGTAACCGGTAAAAACCAGAGAAATTGTATGATAAAAACGCTCCGTTGCTTGATGAAGCTGGAAAGCAGCTGTTTTATAACTTTTATCATTCATGGCATACTGAAAATGTTTAAAAAAATCGTTCGCACTTTCAAACCAGTTTTTGAAATCTCTTTCGGCGTTGTCCAAACGCTGTTTCATGTTGAGTTCCTTCACTGCCGGGAGCCGGAAACGTTTGGATGAATGCAGTAATATTCCCTCTTTTTTAATA
>JBAYCO010000410.1:0-4160 GCA_041668685.1 Victivallaceae bacterium
CGGCAGGAACACCTACATCCTCAAACTTCAGGAAAATGAAGCCGAAGCCATGTCAACGGTCAATTTCAGCGACGAAACCGGCGCTGACCCGGAACAGGATTATCGTCCGCCTTCCGGCGCGGTCTTGAAAGGGCTCCTCGATAAGGCAAAGAGCTTTGATCTACTGAAAGAGAAATATCCCGGAGCGGTAGCTCAGGTCAAGGTCTGCGATAACAAGTGTATATCCGATTACAAAGATTTTACCGCGACCATAGTAAGGTGCTGGCGCTTCGACAATTATAACAGCCTGGTTTTCATGGTTGAATTGAAAAGTAAAACTAAGAAAACCCTGCACTACAATCCCGATAAAACCAGCTTTTCCGTAATGGATAAGCATCTCTATCCAGCCTGTCTGGACGCTTCCGGCGTGATGCCGCCAGGGAGTACGAGCTTTGCGTTTTTCGTCGTTGCGGGTACATCCGACGGCAGGAAAAATAAGTTTTCGGCGGATAACGACTGGAAAGTCGTAATTGAAACAATTCCGGAGGCGGCAAAATGAAATTTTTGAGGTCTCCAATCGGAATAATCCTGGCTTCAGCCGTAGTAGCTGTTTCATATGTCGGCTTGAGCAAAGTCATATTCAAGAAAAAAGATGATCTGCATGAGAAAGCTAACCAGCTTGTAAATGAACCCTTTGAAACAGTCTATACCGCGCCTCTCTCTGAAATTTCACCTGAAAAGCAAAAACCGGAACCGCTCCCTGAAACAAAAGTTGAAGAAAAAGATTTAAAGCCGGAACTGCCGGAAATACCGGAAAAATCCAATAAAAAGACTGTTGGCGGAAAATCATCCCAGGTCGTATTCAAGCCGGATAAGCGGCCGCAAATGGGCTACAGAAATTCACGGCTAAAACCTTATACGCCGCCGATAGGCTTATATATGGCAAAAGCGTCAAGCATTTCGCTAAATCCCAAGGACCAGAGTGCGCCTTACGGCCAACTTCTGCGCTGTGAGTTGGTCCAGACGGTTATGACTTCCAATCTGCAAACTCCGATCATCGCTATGGTCACCGAAGCTCTGTGGTGGGACGGCAGGGAAGTCATTCCGGCTGGAGTGATCGTTCACGGCGTAGCGGCTTCCTCGCCGGTGCGGGACCGGGTCGGCACCGGCAATAAATGGATTCTGGTCTGGCCGCACCGTGACGAATGGAACGGGAAAAAGCTGGTCTTGAACGCCATCGCTTTAGCCTGCGATAAGACTGAAAACGGCTGGGCGAAGATCGACGGCAGCGCCGGTATCAAAGGCGACATTATTTCCAATGAAGATCAGAAAAAAATGTACGCCTATATGGCCAGTTTCATTTCCGGCTTGGGCGAAGGCATGGTCTCGGAAAGCGAGGATACTACCGGCAGTACCACGACCACAACCACGGGCGGAACTTTTGCCGACGCTTTGGGCAAGGCTTTTGAGAAAAGCGCGAGCGACATATCCGAACAGTTATTTAAGGAACTTTCGCAAAATGTGGTTTATGTCGAAGCCCGTGCCGGTACTGAATTTTATCTCTATATCACCCAGGATATTTACCTGTCCGAAGTGAAAAAAACTCAAGTAAAAATGCAAACCACTAAAAAAAGGAGCAGCAAAAAATGAGAAAAACCATCTCAGCAGTAATGATCGCCGCAGTCCTCGTTGGCTGTAATTCCACCCCCGAAAAGAAATCAAAACCGACACCGGATTTGGTTGCGGGAAGGAACGTACCCAAACAGAAAATTCCAAGTATCCGGGACTATGAAATAGTCAAGACCTATCATCTCGGTCGCCGTATTGACCCGGACAATCCGAATATCATGTATGAGGCCGGAAAAATGTATGTGATCCGGCGTACTCCGACCTGGAATCTCCGGCCGAACGCCCCGGTTGTCAGCGCCGAAAAGCGTAAGTCGTTTGATATTGCGCTTGAGAACCTGCAAAAACAGCGGGAACTGCGGAAACGCAGCCTTTCCGGGTTTGAAAAAGTCGGCTCTAAACTTCTGGAAACCCAGAAAGAGATCGAGGATATAAACCGGAAACAGGCCAAAGAGGATCTGTCCTCCGGCATCAAGGAAATTCAGGAAAGCCAGGGGCGGATAAAGAGGAAAATGGCGGAGTTTGACAAATGAAAGCATTAATCCTATTCACGGTCGTTTTGGCCCTGACCGGCTGTGTTTCGGAAGAGCACAAACCGAAAGTCTACCGGCATAAAATAGAGTTCTATCAGCCGGAAAAGCTGAAGGTTCTGTATTCCGAACCAGAAGAAAGCGAGTTTGAGAAATATTACAGGTCTCACCCGATTGAAACTGATATTGCGGAAATCAATCTTGAGACTCACCGGATGCGCAAAGTGACTGCGCACATGGAAAAATTTCTCAAAGAAGCAGAGGAACGGCTTAAAAAGTTTCAGGAATTTGCAGCTCGTAAAAAAGCTGAAATTGCTGAAAGAGAAAAATATCGTCAACAAATGGAGGAAATGAAAAAAGAACTGAAACAAATCGATGCCGATTTAGAACAAAAACGCAAAAAACAGGAGTTGAAAAGTGGATATTAAGAAACACAACCTATCGCAGTTCGCCCAGGATTTCTACGGTTTTACCGAAAAGAATAATTCCACGGCGAAAAATCCCTGCCTGGCCAACGGCAGCGACACCATCGTCATCAAGCGCCAGCAGGACGGCAATTACACCTTCTGGAGTCCGACTTCCAAGCACAAAGGATCGATTATAGATTTCCTCATGTGGCAGGAAAATGTCGATATTACGCAGGCGTGTAAAATCGCTTATGGAAAGATCAGCGGCAATGCTCAAAACGCGGACACGGCCAAAACCCCGGCTCCGGAACATTTGGAACCGGTCAAGGAATTTGACCGCGCCAAACTTGAGCAGTTGATCCCGGTGAAATCCCTCCAGTATCTTGAGGGTCGCGGCATTGACAACCTCGATCACGGCCGTTTCAAGGGAACGGTCTTTACCGACAAACACCATAACGCAGTATTTCCGCACAAAAACGCTGCCGGCAAAATCACCGGCTATGCCATGAAAAACGCTGAGTTCAACGGCTTTTCGCCGGGCGGCAGCAAAAGCGTCTGGAAGAGCAATCAGTATAAAAATGATAATATGCTGGTTATAACCGAATCCGCTATCGACGCACTTTCCTACGCGAAAATGCTGAACAAGCATGACCCGAAACAGTTCTTCAACACCCGGTTCATCAGTACGGAAGGCGCGTTCAGTCCTGAAGTCAAAGACCTGATAGGAGCGGAAATCGCTTCCATGCCGGAAAGCGTAAAAGTCATTGGTGCCTTTGACAACGATAATCAGGGCTGGGAATACGCTTCCACGCTCAAGGACATGTGTTCGACTCTGAACCGGGAGTGCCGGACCGACATTCCCAGGGTGAAAGGCTACGACTGGAATAATGTTCTGGAAAAGAGCCTGGAACGGGAGGAGTCTGCCGAAAAAAAGCAGGAAGCCGACCAAAACCAGGAACAGGAACTGAAGGAGGAGATGACATGCCGGATATAAGAATAAACGCGATCAGGAGCATGTACGACGGAGCCGAAGGCGATCATATTCGTCTCGTCTCCGGCGAAACCATCTATGGCTGGGTTCTGCTCGATGACAGTGGTGCGGTGGTCAACCATTGGGAGCTCGACGATGCTGAGATAGTTGAAGCCTATAACGAAAACACTATCTGGATGGAGCCTGAATATGAAAAAATCGGATAAAGGTAAAGAAATCTTTGAGGGTTTTGATAAAAAGCTCAAGGAACTTGAAGAGAAAATCGAAAGCCCGGAAACGGAAAAGGAAATCCGCGACTGGCTCAAATTCCAGTCAAGATTTCACAATTATTCGCTTCACAACACCATCTGGATGATGCTCCAGGCGAAAGCGCGCGAAGTTGAAATTGAGCGGGTTGCCCCGTTCAAGAAGTGGATAGAAATGACCGGCGATCAAGGCCAAAAAGTCACGATCAACAAAGGCGCAAAAGGCTTCACGGTGCTTTTCCCGTATGAACATATCGTCTATGAGCGCGACGAAAAAGGCCGCTTTCTTACGGATGACAATGGGCAAAAGATACCTGAGCTTGACGAAGACGGTAAAATCCGGAAAATCCGCTGCTTCGGAATAGGATACGTTTTCGATATA
>JBAYCO010000411.1:0-4153 GCA_041668685.1 Victivallaceae bacterium
CGGTTCCGGCTTCAACCTGCCGGATATATTTTTTATCACCGCATTCGACAATAACCTTGGCGCCGATTGCTGAAGTGTTGGGGGCTTTACCCTGCAAGGTGAGTTCAAGCCAATTGCCGTTCGCGCCGATGTTGCGGTAAAGACGCCCGCCGGTAAGCAGGTCGAGCCGCCCGTCATTATCGAAATCAGCAAAAGCATTCTGGTATGACCGTCTTTCCCTGATCGCGCTTTCCGGCGTAACATCCCGGAATTTCCACGCCCCATCATTGTGAAACAGGCGACCGGTATCGCGGGGATAGATCGTACTGAAAAATATATCCACCAAGCCGTCATTATCGACGTCCGCCGCCGCCGGAGAACAATAAGATTCCTGCCACGGCAGTTCCGCTTGCGAGCTTTTGTCGATAAAACGGTATTTTCCGCGCGGGCCGCTGTTTTTCAGCAGCATCGGCCGGTCCTGCCAGAGAGGGGGATGGGAAAAATTCCCTACGAACAGGTCAAAATAAGTATCGTTATTGAAATCCGCCCAAAGCGAACCGATAGTATGCCCGGAACAGCCGTAAGGTATCTTCTTGCAGTTTTTGAACATGATATTCCGGCGCTCGGTTCCGGCGCAGCCGTATTCCCGCGCCTTGTCGTCCATTTTCCATTTACCTTCGTTAATCCAGAGGAAGTTCGGCATCAAACGGTAATTGGAAACATAAATATCCATCCAGCCGTCATTATTAAAGTCACAGGCGGTTACTCCGCGCCCGCGCAGGATCTTTTCATCCGGCGCTTCCCATTGCCTGACCAGCGAACCCTTGTCGTTACGCAAAATTATATCAGCAAAACCGAGCTGTTTTTTCCATATTTCATAATTGGTGACATACACATCCACATAACCGTCGTTATCAAAATCCGCCGCGCAGGCTCCCCGTGATACGGGCGAAGTGTTTTTCGCGGCCTTGCCATCGGTAAATTTAAAATCCCCGCTTCCCAGATACAGGGCTCCGCCTTTAGCGACAAAATAAATGTCCTTGTGTCCGTCTCCGTTAAAATCAGCGACAACGCATGCTCCCCTGGGCGGCACAATGCCGGATTTTGCGGTGATATCTATAAAACTTTTACCTTTGAAATTCTTCCAGATTTTTCCGTTGGAAATCAAATCCGGCCAGCCGTCATTGTCAAGGTCCGCCCAGACGGCTTTGTAGTGGCCCACCTTTTCGAGTCCGGTTTCCTGAGTAACATCCTGAAACTTAACCTGCTGCGCAACACAGGAACACATCACGAATAAAATAGAAACCGAAACCAGTAAATTCAGTATTTTCATAAAACCTTCCAAAATTAATTTTTTTACATTACAATTCACAACTCGTAACTCGTAATTCGCAATTCGTAATTCGTAATTCGTAATTATTTAACGAAGCGTTCGGCGGAGAATTTTTTGATTTTGTCCCGTAAGCCGGCGGCGCGTTCGAATTCGAGTTTTTCGGCAGCCTCCATCATTTCGGTTTCGAGTTCCAAAATCAGTTCCTGAAATTCTTCTTCGTCAAGCGACTTCCTGCTTACAGAACCGTAGATGGCGGATTCTTCTTCCACCCCGAACACCGAACCGGCAACATCGGAATATGAATATTTCTTCTTTTTTCCCGGAGCAACGGCTTCATTGATAGTGACCCTGTGGGATTTTTTTATCGTCTGCGGCGTAATTCCGTTCGCCTGATTGTAAGCCTGCTGTTTCTTACGGTGCTTTGCCGATACTTTGACCAGTTCCCGCATACTCGGAGTTACTTTGTCCCCGTACAATATCACCCGGCCGCCGACATTGCGCGCCGCACGCCCCGCAACCTGGAGCAGCGCCCGGGCGGAACGCAGAAATCCTTCTTTGTCTGCATCCAGTATCGCGACCAGCGCGACCTCCGGCAAATCAATTCCTTCCCGGAGCAGGTTAATGCCGATCAGACAGTCAAAGTCTCCCGCCCGCAAAGCCGAAAGTATCCTTACCCGCTCCAGCGCGTCAAGTTCCGAATGCAAATAATTTGCCTTTATGCCAAGGTCGCGCAGATAATCGGACAGACGTTCCGAATTTTTCTTAGTCAAGGTGGTGACGATGACCCGTTCGCCCCTGGCGGCGGCTTCGCGGATTTCGGCAATTACATCGTCAACCTGCCCTTCAAGCGGACGCACCTCAATTTCAGGGTCAAGCAGCCCGGTCGGACGGATAACCTGTTCAACTGGAAAACCGCTGTGTTCTATTTCATAATCCCCCGGCGTCGCGGACATGAAAATTATATCTTTATGGATATTTTCGAATTCCTCAAAGGTCAACGGGCGGTTCTCAAGGGCGGAAGGCAAACGGAAACCATGTTCCACCAATGTTGTTTTCCGGCTGCGGTCGGCCCGGTACATGGCGCGCAACTGCGGTATGGTCACATGGGATTCGTCGATTACGGTCAACATGTTTTCAGGGAAAAAGTCAAAGAGACAGAACGGACGGCTTCCCGGTTTGCGCTCCGACAAATACATGGAATAATTCTCGACGCCGCTGCAATAGCCTATTTCCCGCATCATTTCCACATCATACATCACCCGCTGGTAAATCCGCTGCGCTTCCACCAGCAGGCCTCTTTTTTCAAAGCTCGCCACCTGTTCCTTCATTTCGGCAATGATCTGCTCAACCGCGTTTTCAATCCGCTGCGGCGGCGTCACAAAATGCTTGCACGGGAAAAACATTACTTTTTCGGCGCGGTTTTTGACTTTGCCGCTGACGCTCAGGTAACGGGTCAGGTTTTCTATTTCGTCGCCCCAGAACTCAACCCGCACGAATTCATCCCGCTGCGGCTCGAAAATATCAACCGAATCGCCGCGCACCCTGAACTGACCTTTTCCCGGTGCAAAATCGTTGCGTTCGTACTGTATCTGGACAAGGCCGCGCAACAAGTCGTTGCGATTGACCCGGTCGCCGATTTTCAGCTTCACGCACATATCCTCGTAATCCGCCGGGGAACCTAAACCGTAGATACAGGAAACACTGGCGACAATGATCACGTCCCGGCGTTCAAGCAGTGAAGTAGTGGCGGCGAGGCGTAGTTTTTCGATATTCTCGTTGATGCCGGCGTCTTTGGCGATATAAGTGTCAGTCTGGGGGATATAGGATTCCGGCAAATAATAATCATAGTAGCTGATAAAATATTCAACCGCGTTTTCAGGGAAAAAAGACTTGAATTCGCTGTAAAGCTGCGCCGCCAGGGTTTTATTGTGGGACAAAACCAATACCGGGCGGTCAAGCTGCGCAATGACGTTGGCCAGGGTAAAAGTCTTACCCGAACCGGTTACTCCCAGAAGAGTCTGGTATTTCTCGCCATGCCCGAAACCATCCAGCAGCGCCTTGATCGCCTCCGGCTGGTCCCCGGTTGGTTTGAAATCCGATACCAGTTTGAAAAGTCCCATAAAAATACCTTAACTTTAAGTTGTGTGCAATAAGTAGGCCGGCTTTCGGTGAAAGCGGCAAAGAATAACGTTAATTGCTTCTGCAACGTTATTTGTCGCCGGTCTCATCGAGACGCGGCGCTACCTGGAATCGAGATAGTTCTGCCATCTTCGCCATTATGTTCAATATTGATATGGATCGTATACCGGGGTAATAAAGTGTCAATGCGCTCCGGCCACTCGATCACGGTATAGGCGTCGGAAGCTTCGAGATATTCGTCCACCCCGAAAGCCAGAGCGGCACGCGGCGTATCGATGCGGTACAGATCCAGATGAAAAAACCAGTTGCCGTCCGCAAGCGGGTATTCCTGAATAATGGTGTAAGTCGGACTCGATACCGGCTCGATAATATTCAGGCCGCGCGCAAAACCGCGGGAAAAAACTGTTTTCCCGGCTCCCAGATTGCCGTGCAGGGCAATCACGCAGCCCGGTTTCAGTTCCTGCGCCAGCCGCGCGGCAAATTCTTCGGTTTCCTGTTCGGAATTACTTTTAATCAATTGATTCGCTTTCGTGTTCATAACCTTTCTTAAATCTTTTATTCAAATTTTCGCCGTTCGGAGCAGTGATTTCACCGGGCGGGTTTTTCCGTATTGCGCCAATTGAAGTCAGCCGCGTTTCAAACGGCCATTCGCGGCGCAAAGCTTCGGCCTTGTCGGCGGGGACGCAAAACAGCAATTCGTAA
>JBAYCO010000412.1:0-4139 GCA_041668685.1 Victivallaceae bacterium
ATGCAGAGTTTCCCGGTGTAGCCACGGCTGTCCCTAGCCGTGCGGGGCTAAAGGTTGGATGGCGGAAGATTTTGCAGAACAATTTATGGAAATGGTAAAACCGAAAAACTATGACCCCGCCCAGAGGACGGGGTTTTAAAGGACTCAATAAAAATTAACATTGAGTCATTACTTGAAAAAATAAATTTGCAATTTTCGCGCCTCGCTGTTATACTAGACTTTTAGTACTTGCTATAATGAAAACCCAAAACAAGGAGATTAAAATGCTTAAAAAGCTGTTAATCCTGTTACTTGTTGTAAGTTGCTCAAGTGCAATTTTCGCCCAGAAAGATTATTCTGAAAACTGGAAAGCCGCCTATAAGCTTTACCGCGCAAGAAAATATGCCGAGGCCATGGATGCTTTCGTAAAACTTGCGGAAAGTACTTCAAATCCGGGTTATATATTTAATTGCTATATTCATGCCGGGTATTCCGCCAGAAACCTGAAAAAATATGATGAGGCTGTCGCCTTTGCTGAAAAAGCCGGAAAAGTCGAAAATCCGTATCAATATTCATCAATGATCCGGGAAATGGATTTCATGTACAGCGCCAGGAAATACAAAGAAGTTATAGAAAAGTTTCCCGCTGAAACAATCATGAAATGGCCGGCATGCTACAGGAGCGACGCCCTGTATTACCTTGGACTGTCTCAATATAACTTAAAGCAGGGAGAAGACGCGGAAAAAACTTTTACGCTCATGTTTGAAAATGCTCAACACTTCAACCATGAAGCTCTCGCCCTGTTAAGGCACGGATACAATTATCGTAACCGAATCAAAGACGCCGACAAAGCGTTTGAAGCTTATAATAAGATAGTCCAGACAGAAGGCGCTCACCCGAATTACCACGCCGAAGCGTTCATTTGCCTTGCCTCAATACTTATAAACCAGAAAAAGAATGACGAAGCCATTGCCGAATATGACAAACTGCTCGCGTTAAAAAAACTCTCCGGCTACTGGAAAAGCCGCGGTTTCTATGACAAAGGCAACCTCTTGAAAAAAATGGGTAAAAACGAAGAAGCCGTAAAATGCTATAATGACGCCATAGCGACAAAAGGCTGCGCCAGTTGGGTTAAAAACGGCTGCGAAAAACAGTTGAAAGCCATGGAGCCCAAAGCTGAAAAAACAGAATAATTTTCATTAATTCCAAATTATCAAAGACTGTATTTCTCCGGAGATACAGTCTTTTTTTATGGTATCTAACTTGAGATTTCCCAAACTTGTTTTATACTAAGATTTACTTTTATAGAAATTTGTTATTAAGTAGTAGAGAGTTAAAGGCGGATATAAACTTTACCAGTCGCGGTGCGAGGCCGCACTCGCGACTACTAAAATTTCCGGCAGAAGCCGGTTAAGTTCAAAAAATTACAGGAAATAAAAATGGCTAAAGGCACAGTTGTTCAAAAAATTATTGATAAGCATTTTGTTTACGGCGACCGGGAAGCGGGAAAACCGGCCGCGATAAAAATAGATCAGACCCTGACCCAGGACGCTACCGGCACCATGGCTTATCTGGAACTCGAAGCAATGAGGATCCCGCAGGTAAACACAGAACTATCAGTATCTTACGTCGATCACAACATGATGCAGAACGGCCCGGAAAACCGCAACGACCATTTATATCTGCAATCGGTCGCGGCAGCTAAAGGCATCAAATTTTCAGCTCCCGGCAACGGCATTTGCCATCAGGTCCATCTTGAGCGTTTCGGCCGGCCCGGCAAAACCCTGCTAGGCTCGGATTCACACACCCCGACCGGCGGCGGAATCGGTATGCTGGCGATTGGCGCAGGCGGCCTGGACGTAGCTCTGGCAATGGCCGGCAAGCCTTTCCGTCTGAACTATCCGCGCGTTACCGGCGTAAAACTTTCCGGGAAACTTCCTCCGTGGTGCGCCGCGAAAGATATTATCCTGAAATTACTGTCCATTCTCAGCACCAAGGGGAATGTCGGCTGTATTGTCGAATATTTCGGGGACGGCGTTGAAAGCTTGTCCGTACCGCAGCGCGCCACCGTCACCAACATGGGCGCTGAACTCGGCGTAACTACTTCGGTTTTTCCGTCCGACGCCAAAACCGGACAGTTTCTGGCTGCCCAGGGCAGAGCTGAACAATGGAGCGAACTCAAAGCGGACGCGGACGCGGAATACGACCGGGTTATCGAAATAGACCTGGATAAGCTTCAGCCGCTGGCCGCCTGTCCTTCCAGCCCGGACAATATAAAAACTATCGAAGAACTTGCCGGCACCAAAGTCGGACAGGTAATTATCGGTTCATGCACAAACAGTTCTTTTGCCGATCTGGCAATGGTTGCCGCCGTACTTAAAGGACGGCAGGTCAACCCGAATGTAACCCTGTCCATCGCTCCCGGAAGCCGCCAGGTGCTGGAAATGCTTTCCCGCAACGGCATGCTCGCCGATATGATCGCGGCCGGAGCCAGAATACTTGAGACCGGCTGCGGCCCTTGCATCGGACAGGGACAAAGCCCGGCAAACGGAACCGTCAGCGTGCGCACCTTTAACCGCAACTTCGCGGGCAGGACCGGAACGAAAGGCGACCAGGCTTATCTGGTCAGCCCCGAAACCGCGGTTGCCGCCGCTTTGCGGGGCGAATTCATCGATCCGCGTAAAATCGGCGTCGATTATCCGGCAATTGCCGCGGTTGATAAATTCCTGATCAACGATAATATGATCGTTATGCCGCCCGCAAATGGTTCAACGGTTGAAATTATCCGCAAACCGACAATCGGCAATCCCCCGGAAAACAGCCCGCTGCCACAAAAAATAGACGGCGAAGCGGTTATAAAAGTCGGCGATAAAATAACCACCGACCATATTATGCCGGCTGGAATCCATTTAAAACTGCGCAGCAACATTCCCGCTTATTCGCAGGTTGTTTTCGAATGTTTCACCGAAGAAGGCAAACCATCTTTCGCCGAACGCGCCGCCGCGGTTCGCGATGCCGGGAAACACGGGATCATCGTCGGACGTGACAGTTACGGCCAGGGCTCATCCCGCGAACATGCCGCGATTTGTCCGATGTATCTCGGCATTAAGGCGGTAATAGCTTTTGCCATTGAGCGCATCCATGCCGCCAACCTGGTTAATTTCGGTATTCTGCCGCTGCTTTTCACCGCCCCTGCGGACTACGATAAAATAGAAGAAAAAGATTCGATCATAATCGAAAACGCCCCCGGACAGCTCGCCGTTGGCAAAACAGTATCCGCCGAAATAATCAAAGCTGACGGCAGTAAAATTCCGCTGACGCTGAAACATAACATGTCGCAGGAAGATATTGATATCGTCATTGCCGGCGGCCGCCTGAACTGCGTTTAAATTTTGACGTTGGATTTTGAAATCGCGCGGTTGAATTATTGAATAAGTGATGTATTGTTTAGGCATTGTTTAAGCGGGCGTAGCAAAATGGTTATGCCCCAGCTTCCCAAGCTGGTCACGCCGGTTCGATTCCGGTCGCCCGCTCCAATTTACCTCAACAACAATATTTATTTACTTAATTTCTTATTTAACCACTCATCCGCACTGATAAAACACTAATCAGGAGAGTTCTTGCGGCTTTGCCGCAAAAAATCAGTGCCAAATTAGTGAAAATCAGTGGTTTTAAAAATCCCGGCGGAGCCGGTTACGTTCAAAGTTAAAATTAAGCTTGACCGCTAAAATCCGATTTTATATTTTAAAATCATTGCCAATCCGCAGGATAGCTGTATATTTTCCACATGAAGAAATCATTATCGCATTTGCCGGAAGACAAACGGGACGAACTGAAGGCGATTACCGGGATCATTGCTGAAATGATCGACGCCGAATTCATCATCCTGTTCGGCAGTCACGCCCGCGGCGACTGGGTTGAGGACAGATACGTTGGTGATGACGGCATTCTCTACGAATACCAGAGCGATTATGACTTGCTTATCGTCGTGAAAGACCTCCCGAAATACCAGTACAAGGGCTACCGCAATAAAATCAAAAGGAAAGCCCGCATTATGGCACATTGCGCTACCCATCTGAGCATTATCATGCACAGCGTTGATGAAGTTAAAGCGGCTATAAAACGCAAGAATTATTTCTTTTGCGACATAAAAAAAGAGG
>JBAYCO010000413.1:0-4135 GCA_041668685.1 Victivallaceae bacterium
AAAGATAAAACATCATAAAGAGTCGTGCGAAACAGATATTTCGCGAAATTATTAAAATTATGAAACAGAGATGAGAACAGACAGCATGGAAAAATTCATTAACGAGCCGGCCAGAAAAATACCGGTGGTCAGGGAAGTCGACGTTATTGTAGTCGGTGCCGGAGTTGCGGGTATCGCCGCGGCAGTCGCGGCAGGTAGAAACGGGGCTAAAACCATTCTGGTAGAGCGCTACGGCTGCATCGGCGGAACCATGAGCGGCGTCCCGATGAAATGGGTCGGCGGTTACAATCCCCAAGCGCACGGCGGCATTATCAGAGAATTCATAAAGAGGGCCAGGGCGGATAAGGGTGTTATCCGGGAATTTTATATACCGACCGTCAACGGCAATATGGTCGGCATTCATGTGGATTCCATGAAAAAAATAGTCCAGGAAATGCTTGATGCTGCCGAGGTCGAACTGATTTTGCACGCCTGGTGTGTAAACGTTGCCCGGAACGCCGGCGGCGATATGATCGACGGAGTGATTATCGAAAGTAAATCCGGCAGGCAGGCTCTGACCGGGAAAATCATAATCGACGCCAGCGGCGACGGCGATGTTGCGGCGATGGCTGGCGCGCCTTACGAAAAAGGCCGGGAAAGCGATGGAAAAACCCAGCCGATGACCGCATATGGGCCGCATATGTTAAACGTCGATACCGAAAAACTTTTCAAATTTCTGAAAAGCTACAAGGAAAATAATCCGGACGACCTCATGGAATGTGATATCTCATTGCCCGACTTCACTTTCGGCGGTTTTTCCAGACTGCTTGAAAAAGCCCGAAAAGAAAAAGGCATATATCTTGATTATAATTCAATATGGCTTAATTGTAATATGGAACAACACAGCGTCAATATTGACGGCAGTTTCGTTCCCAATGTCGACGGTACCAACGTTTTCGATCTCACTTATGCCGAAACCGAATCCGTCAAACAGGTATCGTCTTTCGAAAATTTCGCTAAAAAATATCTTGTCGGCTTTGAAAACAGTCAACGCACCGATCGGGGCGGCTTTTCGATCGGAGTGCGGGAAACCAGGCGGATCATGGGAAAATACGTAATTACCGAAGATGATATTCTAAATGGTCAAAGTTTCGAAGACGGAATATGCAAGAATACCACCGCCATGGATGTTCACAGCCCGGATGGTACGCAAAACTGGACTCCGGCAAAGTGTTACGACATTCCGTTCAGAACTCTCGTTAACGACCGGGTAAGCAATCTTCTGGTGGCCGGCAGATGCATATCCTGTACGCATAAAGCCCTGGCGTCAGTAAGATTTATCCCGCCCTGTATGGGAACGGGCGAAGCGGCAGGCACCGCCGCCGCGCTGTCCGTTGCCGGAGGAACGCCGTTAACAATGCTGGATAGCCATGAATTAAGGGAAAAGTTATTAAAACAGGGAGTAATCCTGTAAATCCGGAAATTCCTAAAATTATTCAGGAGGTGAAAATGTGAGGATACTGAAAAAGGCGGATTCGAACAAAAATTTTCATTTAACCCAACAATCTTCAAGGAGGACAAAAATGAAAAAGAATAACAAGTTCACCCTCATCGAATTGCTTGTTGTGATCGGCATCATTGCCATTCTGGCTTCAATGTTACTGCCGGCATTAAGCAAAGCCCGGGAGAAGGCTAAGCAGGCCACCTGCTCTAACAACCTGAAGCAAATAGGTACGTCTATTATATTATATGCCGACGATTTTGAAGGGAATATGCCCGCCTCATATCTGAAGGGGAAAGGGGCATGGGCTTATGAACCGACCTTCCCGATGCCCACAAGGATGGGATATGCGGATATGACGGAGGCTGAGTTCAGGGCGCCTAACGCCCCCACGCTATATAATTGTCCTCCAATTCCCAACTTCGGGGTGTCCGACATTCCCTGGTGTGACTATAGCGCAAATGTCTTTTGCATGGCTTATGAGGGACATGGTACCGCGGATTATTCCGCATATAAAAAACTTCATCGAATTCCTACGCCCAGCGAAATAATACTGATGGGGGACAAAAACATCAGTCAAACTACCGCGCACGCATTTACCGAGACCAGTTATCCCACACTGTTGGGATATCACCATTCCAACGGTTTGAATCTGCTTTTTGTCGAAGGACATGTCAACTGGCAAAGACATGACGCTCTCGCCAAGGTGAATGTCGACTACCGTTAGAGGAATTAAGTAGACCGGCGACACGGAAACAATTATTTGAACAGGAAACAGTGAGAAAATCGGCTTTAGAAGCTATGCTTAAGGGAAGCCGAAAGGGAACAAAATGTCTGTATTTTCAAGAAAAATGAAGCGCGTGGAAGTTATAATTCTGATTATTCTGCCGCTATGTTTTTTGCATGCGGAAAACGTCAAGCAAACAGCACGGGCAGCGTTAATTTATTGCAAGCGGCCGGAATATATTCCGCCGGTAAATGACTACGATGATATCTGTTCCAATCTTGGCTGGACCTTGGAGAAATGGGAAAATGCGGAACTGGACAAACTGATTAAAAACTTGAACTGCTACGATATAGTGCTGTGCGGGAGAATGTATAATTTCGCCAATCCGCAGCCTTTTGAAAAGTATACGAAACAATGGCTTGCTTTTATGAAAAGAGGGGGAGTAATAATTGTCGCCCCGGTAATGGATTCCCCAATTAAATGGATTAATGCCCTCGGCCCCGGTTTTCGCCTGAGGCCGAAAGGTTATACCGGAACCACCAGAAAAACCATAGCCAATCCTAAAGCGAAACTAAATTTCGGGTGCGTTATTGCGCGGTGGGCGGAATTCGGACAGGTTTCGCCCCACTGGGTAATCGCCAATAGAAATGACCAGGGAATGCCGATTGTCATGTATCAGGAAGTCGGCAACGGCCTTTTCCTCGCTTCCGCGGCTTACGGAGCGAAAGGACAGCGCAACAGTTTCCCGGTTGAGAAAGATCTGCGGATTATCTGGAATTTCATCATTGATAAACGAAAAAATGCAGTGCCGGTTGAAGTAACGTCCCTGGCTTGGGGGAAAAAAATGCTGGGGGAAAATATCTTGCAGATAGCGGTAAAGGATAAAACCGCGAAAACCGCGAAAATACTGCCGACGGTAACGCTTTCCAGAAACCGGGAAAACATTTTCAGTTCACCTGCCAGAAACCGGGAAATAGCTTCCGTCGCCCGGCAGGAAATCAGTTTGCCCTATTCAATAACCAGCGCGGTGCCTGATTTGATCACCTTCACGCTCCGCGGCCCGGCGGGCGAGATTTATTTCCGCAGTACCGGGAAAATCAATATTGAAGACCTGAAGGCGCCGCTGGAAAAGGCAAGGGTGAAACTGGCAAAAGTCGAAAAGATCATTTCGTTTCTCAAAACCGTTCCGGTTACCGCCTCCTGCCGGTGGCTCAAGGGGTATATCGATAACAAGGCGAAAGAATATTCTTCCCTGTACAGGGAAATCGACGTTCTGGAAAAAGAACTGGAGCGAATAGCCAAGCAAGGTTCGCTGCCGGCATGGAACGGCAAAAGTAAAATAATCCGCCGGGAAACAGAAAACGTGGATAAGCTTAACAGCGAGCTTGAAGTCCTGGCGAAAAGAGCGAAAACCTGGGAAAACCTGAGACTCGGAACAGCGGACAGGAACAAATTGTTTACGCTGTCGGAAGCGTCGTCTTTTGATAAGGTGTTCCGCGACCGGACCTGGAAGAAACCGGTTACCCGGCAATTAAGATTTAAGATGGCTGCCAATGAGTATGAAAGCGCCCAGCTTGTCGTTATTCCCTTGGCCCAAAAGCTGGAAGGGGTAAAAATAAGCTGTTCCGACTTGACGGGTGCGAACGGGAAAAACCGGATAACTTCTGAAAATATTGACCTGCACCGGGTCGCTTATGTGTTTTCTTCCGAGGGAAAGTGGCATCCCGACCCGCTACTGCGCAATCGGCCGTTCAATATAAACTCAAGTCAGGTGGTACAGCCGATATGGATTACGGTACATACTCCTACCGATACCGCGCCCGGAGAATATAAAGGTGTTTTAACGGTTCAGAGCCGGGAACCTGCGGATAAAATTTCTTTGCCGGTATCGGTAAAAGTATGGAATTTTGAAATACCCCAAAAATTGA
>JBAYCO010000414.1:0-4127 GCA_041668685.1 Victivallaceae bacterium
AACTCACAACTCACAACTCACAACTCACAACTCACAACTCACAACTCACAACTCACAACTCACAACTCACAACTCACAACTCACAACTTATTTTTTATTTCCTGAAAGGTCTTGAAATGCAGTTTGGCGAAGTTTTCCAACGCTTCAGGTCCCTGTTCGCGGGCGAGTGTTTCTCCGACTTGCAGGACTTTCGCGCTTGCGCCTTTGGGCAGTTCCATTCCGGCTTCCGCTCCGAGTTTTTCCATTGCCCGCAGGAAACCGTCGCGGGCAAGGATTGATGCCGCCGCTACCGCGATATCGCTTTCGGCTTTGGTCTGTTGACGAAGCTTGATGCCGCGTCCTTTCTGCTGGAGCGCGTTTTTGATCAGGTGTTCGGCGGCGAATTTATCAGAGAGAACGTCATTGCATTCCGGCGCTTTTTCCAGAAGGTTTTCAATGACTTTTGCATGTCCCCAGGCCAGAAGTTTGTTAAGGTTTCCGAAACCGCCGTAGAGGCGGTTGTAAGCGGCGGGCCCGATGCTTACCAGGGTGAATTTACCGTTTACCGCCTGACGTATTTTTATTGCTATGGCCTTGATCTGGACGGCGCTTTTTATTGTTTTCGAGTCTTTGACGCCGAGTTCGCGGAGCAGCGGTTCGGATTCTTTATCGACGAAGACCCCGGCGATTACCAGCGGGCCGAAAAAATCACCCTTGCCGCTTTCATCGACGCCGCCATGCGGAAAAAATGGTTCCCGCGGAGCCGCGTTATCGTACCCGAAACCGGAAGTTTTTAAAATTTCCGGTTCAAGAACGAATAAAACAAAATCTTCCGTACCTTGTCCCTGAACGGTAAGTTTGCCGCTGAGATAAGCGACGATATTGGTTTTATCTTTTACAGCTTTCCAGTGAGCGTAAGGCATTTCCCGGAATTCCCAGCCGTGATCGGTCAGGTAATCTTTCAACAGGCCGATTTGTTTTTCATCGGCATTACAAACATACGAGGTTTTCTTTTTATCCGTCATATATAAAATTTTTAATTTTCAACTTTCAATTTTCAATTAATCCCGTGTGGTTTTCCGGCTTGATTTCAGCCAGCCTTCGACGAACTGGTCGAGATCACCGTCGAGAACCGCCGCGGTATTTCCGGTTTCAATATTAGTTCGCAGATCCTTCACCATCTGGTACGGGTGGAGTACATAAGAACGGATCTGGTTGCCCCAGCCCATTTCGGTTTTTTCCCCGCGCAGTTCATCGGCTTCATTGCGGCGTTTTTCTTCTTCCAGTTCGTAGAGTTTCGCTTGCAGCATTTTCATTGCGGTCGCGCGGTTTTTGTGCTGTGAACGCTCGTTCTGGCAGCAGACGACGATTCCTGTGGGAATATGGGTTATCCGGACGGCGCTGTCCGTGGTGTTCACATGCTGGCCGCCGGCGCCGCTGGAACGGTAGGTGTCTATTTTCAGATCGTCTTCATTAATATCGATATCGATGTCGTCGCTGAGTTCGGGGAAGGTATCGACCGAGGCGAAAGACGTGTGCCGCCGCGCCGCGCTGTCGAAAGGAGATATGCGCACCAGGCGGTGAACGCCTTTTTCCGCTTTTGCGTAACCATAGGCGAAATCCCCCTGGACGCGGAGGGTAACGCTTTTGATCCCGGCTTCGTCGCCGGGCTGTAAATCAATGATTTCATCTTTCCAGCCGCGCCGTTCAAACCAGCGTCGGTACATGCGGAGAAGCATATTTGCCCAGTCGCAGGATTCAGTGCCTCCGGCCCCGGCGTGGATTGAGACGAAAACATTGCTGGCGTCAAAACGGTCCGACATGAAACTCAGCAGTTCGACTTTATCGAGTTCACTGCTCAGTTTTTTACAAGCGGCGTCTGCTTCTTCGAGCATATCGGGTTCTTCTTCGGCCATTTCCAGGAGCACTTCCAGGTCTTCAATTTCCCGGAGCAGTTTTTTATAAGGCTCGACGACATTTTTGCAGGCGCTGAGTCTTGCTACTGTTTCCTGGGCTTTTTCTTTGTTGTCCCAGAAACCGGGGGCGGCCATTTTTTGCTGCACTTCCTGTATTTCCGCTTCCTGCCGTTCAATTTTCAGGAAATCGCGGAGTTGTCCAATGCGTTCTCCGGTATCTTCTATATAAGTTCTAAATTCTTCAATAGTCATAAGACTCTCCGGGGTGTCAGTTAAATTTTATGCCTTAATATAGCGGAACCACTTACGGAAACAAGCCCCGGATAGCCGTTTGTTGTAAGATAATTTATTTCTGAAATATAACTCCGCAGAGGCGGTTATCCCTTCCGGGATTCAATTCTTTCCTGTTTCCTTACCTGATTTCCGATATCTTCCGTTCCACCGTTTTTTGAATTTGCGTTCATTCCGCCAGTTGATGAACTTTTCTCGCAATTCCTCAATTACCCGGCAAATTACCCCAAGTCCAAATAAGAAAATCCCCAAAATTAAAGTTTTCATATTCCCTTCTCACAGTTTACGGCCTATACTGTATTAGTCTGAAAATTTAATATCCATGCCGCAACCGAGTAGGCCAGCTTTCGATGAAAGCGGCAATGAGCGCCATTATGCGGCCTGACAACGTTTCATGCGCCGGTCTCATCGAGACGCGGCGCTACTTGGAGCCGCAATCAAGTACAAGGTAAAAGTTTAAAATCTAACCTGAAACAGTATACGTCCTACGGCTTACGGCCCACGTAATAATCCCGCGACGGACGGGCGAGAGTTATTTATGAAGAGGAGAAAATTGCAGAACCCGCCCGCCGCAGGAAAATCTGTTTTTTTTACCGCCGACAATATTTTCAATTCCCTGAACAGTTGTCGCTAAATTCATTTTTTTTGGAACATTCATTGGATGATGTTGTATCATAAGCAAAAAAGTCCCTGTTATTTAACCAAAAACGGAATGTTCGTTCAGCTAAGCCCTGAATAGTATAACCTTTAGTAAAAGCATACTCTTTCAGCTTTTCATGAGTGCTTAATGATATAGGAACGTATTTCTTCATGTACCGCCTCAATTATTGTTTAATGAATAAAAATAGCACGGTGCAATAATTATGCAATAAGGTTTTTTAAAATAATTTGATTTTTTTTAAAGTTTGCTTATATTATTTCAATCATGGAACAGGAAAAACGACAGGAACATTATGGTTTACTATATAACTGACAAAATGCGCGATCTTTTACGAAAAAGTATTGGTGATTTTGGAACCCAAGCGGCATTAGCAAGGGCTCTTGAAATTCCCCAGGATGCTCTTAGCCGATATATGTCAGGAAAAGTATCTTGCTGCCAAAAAGATAATTGGGATAAAATAATAAGTTTTTATCCTGAGCTTTCAGAGGTGGACCAAACAGATAAGCTCACGGAATATATAATGGAGCAAGTACAAGCTCTTTCCCCGGAGCAGAAGGGAAAACTTGTAACGTTTATCGAGCGTCTCAAAGAGGAAGGCACTCCAAAATCCGCCACTTAAATTAATAGGGCTGAAGGCCCGAAATTCCACAGCCCAGGGTGAAGCCCTGGGTAAATATGAACCAACACATATTCAGGGCTGAAAGCCCGCAATAAAAATGGCGCAATCGTTATCACAATTATATGTCCACATAGTATTCCACATCAACCTCAATAATCCCGTAAAAATCCCGGAACCGCTGCAACCCGACCTGTACGCATATCTGGCGACAATATGCAAAAACCATGAATCTCCCTCAATTCTGGTTGGAGGAACCAGCGACCATGTTCATATTTTATGCCGACTATCAAAAAATATTGCGGCATCAAAATTATTGGAAGAACTAAAAACCGATTCCTCAAAATGGATAAAAAGCCGGGCCGAGGAGTTCAGCGGCAGGTTAAACAGGTTTTCATGGCAGAAAGGATATGGAATATTTTCTGTCAGCGCATCACAAGCAGCCACAGTAAAAGAATATATAGCAAAACAGAAAGAACACCATAAAAAAATATCGTTTAAAGGTGAATACCTCTTATTGTTGAAAAAATACAATATTGAGTATGACGAAAATTATTTATGGAACTGACCGAATGTTTTATTGCGGGCTTTCAGCCCTGAATATGTGTTGGTTCATATTTACCCAGGGCTTCACCCTGGGCTGTGGAATTTCGGGCCTTCAGCC
>JBAYCO010000415.1:0-4089 GCA_041668685.1 Victivallaceae bacterium
ACATCGCCATGCGTCAGAGATGACATAGCTCTTCCGCTCCCGCACCCGGAACAATAAAAACCAAACCTGGTACAGAGCGGACAATCGGGATAAAATTCATATTCTCCCGCCGGAAAGAAATATAAACAGAGCAAAACGGCAAAAACAGTTATTCCCAACGCCATAAGCGTTAACGCAGTTTTTTTCTTGTCGCCAGTCACCCATTGCTCCTTTTAATCATATTTTGCCGTTTTTACGATATATTCCCATCAGGCAGTAAAGCAGCACCTTGCCGATTTTATTTTGCCGGACATCCGCCAGGAAATCGCCAATTATGTGCAGTACGGTGCGGGAACTGCCTTCCGCTTGTTTTTCCAGGTGGCGAATGATTTTCTTAACGCCTTTTTGGGATTCGTTGAATTGCTCAAGCAGTTTAAGGAAACCGGCGTCAAGCGGTTCTTTCCGTATTCCTTCCAGAAAGGCTATACAGAGCGGATTCTGTAAGTTCTTTTTGGTGAAATACAATTTGAATAACTTATAAAATTCATCACCGATCCCGCCTATTCCGCGATGGAACTGTATATCTCCGCACGGACTGAACGGTCGAGATTATCCTTTCGGGTTTTCTCCAGCAGGAGTTTCAGGGATTCGGGATCTCCCATAAGCGACAGCGCCACCGCGCCGCTGATTAAAAGGAATTGATTATCCGACTCAATAAAGATTTTCTTTATCCGCAAAAAACTATCCTTGTCTTCAAGCTGGGTCAGCGCCACCATGGAACGTCCAACCAGATAAATATTCTCCGAATCAAGTTTCCTGCGAAGCAGCGGAACTGCGGCTTTTATGCCTCTGGCGCCCAGGATCATGGCGGCGGCGGGAGCGGTCGTATACGTTCCGTATTTCAATTCCTCCAGCAACCTTCTTTTGACGTTGTCGCCGAAGGGAATTTCGTACAGCGCCAGCATAGCTTTGGTTTTTACCAGATATTTCGGACTTTCGAGGTAAGAAAGAATTTTATCGGCTGAAATAGGCGAACGCGTATGCTTAAGCCGTTCAATAGCGTCAAGCTCCTGGGATTCGGAACCGGTTTTCTCCATTTTATTGAGCAATAGCAAAGCGCGGATATCGCGCGGCGCAAAAGCCAGGCCGAGCACCTGGCTGACTTTCCAGTCTTTCAGTCTCTCCAGCGACATGATAACCGCCATAAAGGCGAAAAGCAGAAAAATTACTATCCCGAAATAAATTTTAAAAACTTCCATTCCGCGGTAATCCAGTGTTGGAATGAGCTTTAAAAGGCCGCTACCGACGACAAAACTGAAAATTCCGGCGCAAGTACCGGCTGTCATGCTTATAAACAGGGAATAACCGAGCCTGTCCCTGGCGGAAACGGCGTTAAGAAAATAATGCGTAAGCGCCATCGGCGCGCCCATACCGGCCGCGCCGTTCAGGAGAAAAATAAATGCGGCATAGGCAAAAGAAAATTTCGAAGGCGCAACTATCCACATCAAAGCGGAAATTACAAGCAGGGAAAAAGTGAGCAGAATTACCGGGCGTGGGCCGGAATGCGTGGAAATAACGCCGCTAACGGCGGCAACGAGAATACCGCCGCCGAACTGAATGAGGGCACACATCAAAGCGGTCGAATCGCTGACTTGATAGCCGATCTTTACCGCGCTCACGGAAACCGGCAGGACAAGCACGATGCCGGACATGACCGCGATATTGGCCAGGATCAGCTTCCGGACAGTTTTGTTTTTCGCGGCTTCTCTAAGGGAATTCAGGATCGGGATCCCGGCAGATTTCTTCAGAAACGAAGTTTCGGGCACCTTGGAAGCGGCAAAAGCGGAAATAAACCCGGCAAAAACCCCGCAACTGATAATTATCTGGAAAGTTTCCCGTGAAGCGTATTTTTTCATGACAAAACTTATTACCAGAAGTCCCAATAATGAAACAATGTTGAAATTTCTAAAAATCCCGGAAGTGAATCTGCCCCGCTGTTCAGGAAGGGTTATCTCCCCCAATAAAGGATTAATGGCGACAATTCCGGCCGAACGGCAAAGAAAAAAGCCGAACGCCCCGATAAGAAGTACGGCAATTCCGGCTTG
Organism: Victivallaceae bacterium; assembly: GCA_041668685.1. Taxonomy (GTDB): domain Bacteria; phylum Verrucomicrobiota; class Lentisphaeria; order Victivallales; family Victivallaceae; genus JAHOYW01. The sequence goes on from JBAYCO010000415.1 coordinate 2,085, forward strand.
TATACCCCAGGCGCTCATTATCCATGGAGCGGTCGCGCCGGCAAGAGCGAAAAGACTCCTTAACAACCAGCAAACCGTTATCGAATAGCCCGCCGATTCGGGCGACAAGCAGTTTACCTGCGGGCATTGCCAGGAAACCGATATACATGAAAGACGCGATAAGCGGAATAATGTACTGGGGACAGCCTATTTCGAGCGCGAACAGATACAGAACATTGTCGGCCACACAGGCGAATGAGACCGCATTGAATATATTGAATATATGCCAGTATTTCCTTCCCGCCGCCTGTTGCGCAAGGGAGAGTTTGTCCTGGGTAATCATAAATGTTCCTTCGTTCAAAAAAGTATTCAGGATTAATATCAAGGTTGAATTTCATATTGCAAGTTACAATGAGGAAAGAAGCGCCCGAAAGTCCGTAATTTTTGACTTATGCGATGGAAGCTGGGAAGACAAGAGTTGGTTAATTACAGCAAACAGGTTAATCAGGCGGGGCCGTCGGCAGTTTGCGATCTCCGAGTACAAAATGCAAGAGATTTTTTGGCAAACAATAAGGAATTTTTATTAGAGACCGCATTCCGCTTACGTCGGCCCCGCCTGATTAACCTGTCTGTATAAAGTAATTATTTAACAACTCAGTGCGTTTAATTTACCGCTCTTACCATATAAAAACTTGTCAACCGATAAAAATTTTAGGCCAAATATTTTTAGTAAAAAACCGGGCTCAAAGAACCCGGCATTGAAAAAACTCTCCATAGGGGAGCAGGAAACGTGAATGGAATTTCAGAGTTTAACTCTCATGCAACTCCCCTACGCATCTGGGGACAGGAACGGCTACATCTGTTTTCTCAACATGCAGAGCTTCCCGGTGTAGCCGCGGCTGTCCCTAGCCGTGCGGGGGTAAAGGTTGTCATCCTTTTACGATTAGGACATTTGTCCGGTAAAGTCTGAATAAGGCTTGAAAGCTGGTGTTTAACCTTTATTTTTCGAAGTCGAAATCAAAAATAAAAAAGAAAAAACACCATGGGACAATGTACACTTGATGCGCCGGAAGCGCAAGCGCGGCGCCTGCAAATCAAAACAATTCACCAGCAGATGGAAAATCTGGTAACGTTTCCATCAAAAACCGTTATTAGAGCTATTTTTTTAATCTTTTTTTGCGATAAATAATAAATATCAGTATAATTTTGACTTAATTTTCTTATTTCAATAAAAATGCCTTAAAATATAGCTCTAAGAGCCATATTTTGCAAATAGAAAAGCTATAATTATCTTATAATTAACAAAATATTACTTTTGGTTAATGTATGGCTCCGTTGTACACGTTAATGTATGGCTCCGTTGTACACCGTTGTACAAGGCTCCGTTGTACAAGGCGCTCCGTTGTACGAACCGTTGTACGCCGTTGTACGCTCCGTTGTACCGCTCCGTTGTACCGGCCGTTGTACCTGGCTCCGTTGTACCTTAATGTATGGCTCCGTTGTACCTTGATGGATATGGCTCCGTTGATGGATTTCTTCGCCGTCATTGTAGCCTTTTTTATACTGATAGCCCATGAGGGAAAATATAACCGGGAAATAATTCTTTTGTTCAATGTAAAATTGAATTATCAAGCAGAATAACTATATTAAATTGTGCTTAATAAAAATAGAGGAGATGATTTTGAAAAAATCTATATTTATTTGGATAGTTGTTAGCTTGTCTTGTCTTATATTTGCTGATGACAAAAGTGAAATGAAGCTTACTACAGAAAAAGATTTTATTAAATCGTTAAGATTTGCTGCGGGCAAAAAAGATAAAGAATCGTTGGATAAAATCGCATCGGAAATGGAAAAATACTATTGTTCTTCTCCCGGTTATGAGGAAGGCTTTATTATTATTAGAAAGGTCTCATTTTTGATTGAGCAAGGCAAATATCAAGAAGCTATTAGTTTCATAGAAAAATCACTAAAAATGCATAAAAGATATTTTAATAAAGTTGCATTAATTGTTTCTTTAATACTTAAA
>JBAYCO010000416.1:0-4086 GCA_041668685.1 Victivallaceae bacterium
AATGAAATATTCGCAAACCGGTAGTCGCAGGAGCAGCCTGCTCCGCGACAAAGACGTCCGTCGGGCTGAGTTACTTGGCTATACTGAGCGCAAAGGTCGCGGTGCGAGGCCGCACTCGCGACTGTTGTCAGCAAAAGATCAAACGGAAAACCGGAAAGTTAACGGCTCTGAACTGACCGGAACGAACCCCGAAATGTGAGTTTGTTAATCTGAAAACTTAACATTTATATTGCCGCCAAGTAGGCCGGCTTTCGATGAAAGCGGCAATAAGCGACTATTATAGGCCTAACAACGTTTCATGTCGCCGGTCTCATCGAGACACGGCGCTACTTGAGGCCGAATTCAAAAGTCCCAATCGCTGTTAAGCAATACAGACCGTTGTTTGTAAAATTTTCCGTTTTTATCCCCCAAATAATCAGACTCCTACCGGATTCCCAATTCTTCTTTTACTTCGATGAACGCTTTTACCGCGCGTTCGAGGTCTTCCCGTGAATGAGCGGCGGAGATTTGGGTGCGGATCCTGGCTTTCCCTTTCGGAACCACCGGGAAGCAGAACCCGATCACGTAGACGCCTTTTTTTAGCATTTTCGCCGCCATGGTCTGGGCCAGTACCGCGTCGCCAAGCATTATCGGTACGATTGGATGACTGCCGGGCAGGATATCAAATCCGGCTTCGGTCATTGCTTGGCGGAAGTAAACGGTGTTGTTGCGGAGCTTTTCGAGCAGGGCAGGGGATTTTTCCACCAGTTCCAGCGCTTTCAGGGAGGCCGCGACCACCGCCGGGGCGACGCTGTTACTGAACAGATAAGGGCGTGAGCGTTGGCGGAGCATATCGATTATTTCCCTGCGGCCGCTGGTGTAACCGCCGCTGGCGCCGCCGAGCGCTTTGCCGAGCGTACCGGTAATTATATCGACTCTGCCCATGACGCCGCAGAATTCGGGAGTTCCTTTGCCGTGTTTGCCGACGAAGCCGACCGCGTGTGAATCATCCACCATAACCATGGCGTTATATTTTTCGGCGAGATCGCAGATTTTATCGAGTTTGGCGATATAGCCGTCCATGGAAAAAACACCATCGGTGGCGATCATTTTAAAGCGGGCTCCGGAAGCGGCTTTGAGTTGGGTTTCGAGGTCGTTCATATCGGAATTTTTGTAGCGGAAGCGCTGCGCCTTGCATAAACGGATGCCGTCGATAATGCTGGCGTGGTTGAGTTCGTCGCTGATAACGGCGTCTTCGGCGCTGAGCAGGGTTTCAAAGAGCCCGCCGTTGGCGTCGAAGCACGAACTGTACAAAATAGTATCGTCAGTTCCCAGGAAAGCGGATAATTTTTCTTCCAGTTCCTTATGAATATCCTGGGTGCCGCAGATGAAACGCACGGATGACAGGCCGTAGCCGCGTTTGGTCAAACCGTCCTGAGCGGCCTTGATTACTTCCGGGTGGTCGGCGAGCCCAAGATAATTATTGGCGCACATGTTCAGGACTTTCTGCCCGGTATTGACCTCGATATTCGCGCACTGTGGAGTAACGATTATGCGTTCGGATTTATACAGGCCGTCAGTTTTCAGTCCTTCAAGTGTTTCTACTAAAAAATCCTTATATTCCGTATACATATTTCCTCCTTGATTTTCAATTTTCAATTCCATTCAAGTATTACTTTGCCGGAGTTTCCCGAACGCATGACGTCAAAGCCTTTACGGAAATCCGTATAATGAAATTTATGGGTTATTACCGGGGTGATGTCGAGCCCCGATTCGATCATGCTGGTCATTTTATACCATGTTTCGTACATTTCCCGGCCGTATATGCCTTTCAGGGTAAGGCCGTTGAAAACGACTTTGTTCCAGTCGATGGCGGTTTGCGGCGCCTGGATGCCCAATAGCGCGATCTTTCCGCCGTGGCACATATTATCGATAATGCTGTTCAGTGCGGCGGCGTTGCCGGACATTTCCATTCCGACATCAAAGCCTTCTTTCATATTCAGTTCCTTCTGGACATCTTCGAGGGATTCTTTGCTGACGTCGACTACGCGGGTCGCGCCCATTTTTTTTGCCAGTTCCAGGCGGTAGGGGTTGACGTCGGTAATGACGACATAACGGGCCCCGCAGTGTCTGGCGATAGCCGCGGCCATGATCCCTATCGGCCCGGCTCCGGTAATCAGTACGTCTTCGCCAAGGACTGGAAACGACAAAGCGGTATGGGTGGCGTTTCCGAGCGGGTCGAAGCAGCTCAGGACATCGGTCGGAATATCCGGATTGCAGTGCCAGACGTTAGTGACCGGAATGACCAGGTATTCGGCGAAAGCGCCGGGACGGTTGACGCCTACGCCGCTGGTGCTCATGCATAAGTGGCGGCGTCCGGCGAGGCAGTTGCGGCAGCGTCCGCAGACAATATGTCCTTCGCCGGAAACCAGGTCGCCCACCCGAACGTCATGCACATTACTGCCGAATGCCTCGACTGTCCCGACGAATTCGTGACCTACGGTCATCGGCACCGGGATCGTCTGCTGCGCCCAGGCGTCCCAGTTCCAGATGTGGACATCTGTTCCGCAAATGGAAGTCTTTTGTATTTTTATCAGGACATCGTTTACGCCGTATTCGGGAATGGGTATGTCCCGCAGTTCCAATCCTTCCGCCGCCTGGTATTTTACAAGGGCTTTCATATTTTTTGCCTTTATTTTTATTTATTTGTTTGATATACTAAACAATGTTTATTATATTACTTGTAATGGGCAAGTCAATAGCATTTTTATAAAAAATTCAATATATTTAACAATTTTTATTATAATGAACGAAAAAAGAGATGATATTCCCCAACCGCCGGCGATCGGCGATAACGTAAAACGTCAGCGTTTGGAACAGAAAATGTCTCTGGACAATCTGGCCTCGGCCAGCGGCGTATCCAAAGCCATGCTTTCCCAGATAGAGTCGTCCAAGGTGAACCCGACGGTTGCGACGATGTGGAAGATCGCCCATGCCTTGAAAGTGGATTTTAATCTGCTGCTTAAAGGCAAAGGCGACAAGGTGCGTAAATTTGAGATCAACCGCCATGAAGACCTGACTACGCTTGACGCGGAGGAGGAGGGCGTCCATGTCAATGTGCTTTCCCTGATTACCATGGCGGAAGACCTGGAATTGTATATTCTTACTTTTCAGCCGGGGAGCGTTCTGAAATCTTCGCCGCATTATCCTGACACCGAGGAATTTCTGACTGTGCTTGACGGTAAGGTGAAAGTTACCGCGGGCAGGAATTCCACGATTTTGAATAAGGGCGACGTCCTTATTTACCAGTGTGACATAAACCATTCCATAGAGAATCTTTCGCCGCGGGAATCAAAAGTTTATCTGGTGGTGAGGTTCGCGAAAAAATAAAAACCGCTCCGATATGTTTCCGGAGCGGTCGGTATTTCATTGTCGGAGTTCTATTTTACTCCCAGTACGGAAGCGACGTAATCGACGTCTTTGTCCCCGCGTCCGCTTAAATTCACCAGCAGTTTTTTATCTTTCGGCAAAGTCGCCGCCAGCTTGACGGCATAGGCTATCGCGTGCGAACTTTCAAGCGCCGGGATTATGCCTTCGACCTGGGAGAGTTCCATGAACATATCCAGGCATTCTTTGTCGGTAGCAGAGACGTATTCAGCCCGTTCAATATCCTTGAGCATGCAGTGTTGCGGCCCGACGCCGGGATAGTCCAGCCCGGAAGCGACTGAATGCACCGGCAGCGGATTGCCTTTTTTATCCTGAAGCACATAACATTTGAAACCGTGGATCATGCCTTTTGAGCCTTTGGACATGGTGGCGGCGTGTTTTTCCGTATGCAGGCCGTATCCGGCGGGTTCGACGCCGATAAGCTTTACTTCTTTGTCATTGAGAAATCCGGAAAATAGCCCTATGGCGTTGCTGCCGCCGCCGACGCAGGCGAGGACGTAATCCGGCAGGCCTCCGGTCATTTCCTTGAACTGGCCGCGGGCTTCTTTGCCGACGATGCTCTGGAAATCACGAACCATCATCGGGAACGGGTGCGGCCCGACCACCGAACCGATAGCGTAAAAATTGTTTTCCTGGTCTTCGAGCAGAACTTCAAAAGCG
>JBAYCO010000417.1:0-4081 GCA_041668685.1 Victivallaceae bacterium
GAATGAGCGCAGGGCGCATTCCGGGGATGATTTTTTCGTAGGGTTTGTTGATTACCGCCACTACGTTAATGACACGGGTACGCGGGTCAACGGTCTCACGAATGCGGTCAAATCTGGCTGACCAGCTTGCTTCCCAGTTGCCGCTGCGTAGACGAATGGTTACGGTCAGGTCGAAAAGTTTACGTAATTTCTTCATTGTGATTCCCGGTTGGAATTGAAGGCGCTTTTCAGGCGGCAGCAGATTACGCAGTTGTTCCGGGCGGAACTTTGCCTCGACCTCGACCACATCCGTACTGTGCGCTTCAAATAACAGTTGCCCAGCATTCAGATACTGTCCTTTTCCGAGTTTTACCTCGCCTAAACGGCAATCGAATGGAGCCCGTATGACAGTGCGTTTTAAATCAAGTACAGCTTGTTTTAAATTGGTTTTTTGTACAGCTAACGCGGCTTCAAGTGCTTCACGGCGGGACGGAATCTGGTTTATCGCGTTTTCAATCCGTTGCATTGTCTGTTCCTGTTGCAGGAAATTACGTTCCTCGCGATCAACAGCATCAGGAGCTACCACGTTTTTTTTAAGCAGCTTGTATAAACGCTTTAATGATTTTTGAGCTAAAGTTAATGAACGTTTTTCAATTTTGAGCGAAGCATTCTGACTTTTTTCTTCCGTCTCAAGCTCATGCAGCCGGGCACGGATTTCACTGATATTTGACTTCAAACGTGCCACCGCCAAATCGTAGTCTACTGAGTTAATTTTCAATAGCACCGTACCTTCTTTAACCAACGCGCCAGACTCAAGTTGCGGATGCGTAGCGACTATGGCACCTTTTACTTCCGTCATCGCCCGCCAAATGCGTCGTGGTTCAGCCAGACCATAACCCAACGCTTTAGGAATCAATACAACCAGCGGCGCTTTAATTACATGTAGAGGTCTGGTAATTTCGGTTACATCTTTCTTTACCGGCCCGGAACGCATCAGCAATAAAACAATGACAATAACCACAGCGAGAATCAGCGGTGTCAATCGCAGGACAATTCCGGATAATTTTCTAAATCTTTTTATCAACGGCTCACTCATACCATCTCCTTGAACATTTAATCTCTATTTTTTACGTTGATGTCAGTAGTTAATCCTTTCATAAAAACCGGCCATGCAACATCTAAATGTTTCAAAATATCAAATTTATCTCCAGAAAGTCTGTGGAGCATGGCGACAGGCAGGATCAAGCCGATAAACATTATCGCCGCATTTCTGGCCGGAATGTCAGATCGAATTTCCCCCTCATGTTGTCCTTTCTCAATAATTCTCGCAATGCCCTGCAAGTATGCACAAATAGTGGAATTCAAACTGGACAATTGTTTCACATGATCTGACTGAGAAAAATGAGCGAACACAATGTATGGAAATACTGGGTTGCGTTTTAATAAATCCGCATGAAGTTCAAGTAAAAAGCGCAGACGGAAAAATGCTCCCGAAGCTTCTAGTTCGACTTTTTCAACATTTGACAACAGTTGTTTACGCAGTAATTCCAAAACTGCATTAAGAATTTCTTCTTTATTTTTAAAATGCCGATACACTGCCGAAGGAACAATGCCTATTTTTTCAGCAATTCCGGCTATATTCAAATTACCTATTCCCCCTTCACTGACTAATCCCATAGCCGCCTCGGTAATCTGCAACTTACGGACTTCTGTATCTGTTTTTCTTGCACGCATAAGTTAAACCATATTTATTTAAAGAATTGTGATTCACTATTCACTAAATATAATGTATGATAGAATAAAAATCAAGAAATTACCAGAAGAAACAAAGAAATAAAGATCTGATGGGAATATTGTCTGACGATGAAATGATGTTTTATCTCTGTTTTTTTTGGCAATTGTTTGTGCCGCCCGGCTAAAGCACTGTTTTTATATGAATATTTGCTTTTTTCTTTTTGACAATATATAAGTAGGCTATAGATTATTTTAAATGGAGGTTAAACAGAACAATTCCGCGGAATCTGTTCATTTCATGTTTTTGGTGGATATAAAATTTTACAAGAGGAGACTGCAATGAACAAAAGAAAACTTTGTGACCATGTTTATGAAGTCGGTGCGATTGATTGGAACCGTCGTTTATTTGACTCTTTGATTCCGCTGCCGGACGGTACCAGTTACAATGCTTACTTGGTCGAAGGTACGGAAAAAACAGCATTGATTGACACGGTGGAACCGGGTAAAACTGATAGTCTGATGCGCAAACTTCGTGATATTGAGCATATCGATTATATTGTGTCACAACATGCGGAACAAGATCATTCCGGAGCAATCCCCGCCGTTCTTGATAAATTTCCGCAGGCTAAATTGGTTTCCGGCGAAAAAGGCAAAACTATGCTTGCCGACCTTCTGCCGATAGATCCGGATCGCATCACTACGGTGAAAGATGGGGAGAAAATATCCCTCGGAGATAAAACTCTGGAGTTTATTTATACTCCCTGGGTGCATTGGCCGGAAACCATCTCCACTTATCTGACGGAAGACAAAATATTGTTTACTTGTGATTTTTTTGGATCGCATTATGCAACTTCAGAGCTGTTTACGGATTGTGATCCGGTAGTGTACGAAGCCGCGAAACGTTATTATGCCGAAATCATGATGCCGTTCCGGAGTGTCATTCGAAAGAATATGGAAAAAATAAATGGACGAGAAATCGTTATGATCGCTCCCAGTCACGGACCGGTTTATCGTCAGGTTGAATACATTACCAACGCATATAAAGACTGGATTTCCGACAGCGTGGAAAACGAAGTTGTCCTGCCTTATGTTTCGATGCATGGCAGTACGGAACGGATGGTGGAATTTTTAATCGGTGAATTAGCGGCACATAATGTAAAAGTGCGACTTTTCGATTTAGCGGTTACTGATTTAGGGAAACTGGCCATTGCCATGGTTGATGCCGCAACTTTGGTAATCGGAACTCCTACAGTTAACGTCGGTCCCCACCCGTTGGTGTTTGCCGCCGCCAATTTGGCCAATATTTTGCGTCCTAAATTCCGTCATATCTCGATTATTGGTTCATATGGGTGGAGCAGTAAGGCAGTCGAACAACTTGTTAATCTGGTTCCTAATTTGAAAGCGGAAGTCATTGAGCCGGTCATTTGTAAAGGGTTCCCTCAAAGCAATGATTTTACCGCACTGTCCGCTCTCGCGGATAAGATTGCGGAACGCCATAAATCACTGACACAGAAGTGAAAAATAACTCTTCCCATAACCTATTGATTATATATTATGAATAAATTAAGAAATAAACCAATTGGGCAAATAGTGGCGGAAAATTTAACTACAGCCGGAGTTTTTGAAGCTCATGGTATGGATTTTTGCTGCCATGGCGCACAAACGCTCGAAAGTGTCTGCAAGGATCATCATGTTGCTGTCAAGCAAATCGAATCTGAATTATCAGCGTCAATCCAATCGCCGCCTCAGGATTACTCCGATATTAATGTCATGAAGCTGAATGAATTGACACATCATATCGTCACTGTTCATCATCTCTATACGAAAAAAATGCTGCCGGTGATCGCAAAGCATTTGGATACGGTGGTTAAAGTTCATGGCGTCAATCATCCAGCATTGTTCGATATTAGAAAAAATTTTATTTCTTTGCGAGAAGAGTTAGAACCGCATTTGGAGAAAGAAGAGAAAAGTATATTCCCATATATTGATGCCTTGGCGACAAACATTCCATTACCGTCTGTCGATTTCCATAAAATCTCTCAACCAATTATTCTGCTGGAACAAGAACACGAAAATGCAGGCAGAATTTTTGATGATATTAATAATTTGGCTCAAGGCTACAAACCTCCGGCTGATGCCTGTAATACCTATCGCTTGGTACTTCGTGAATTGCAGGAATTAGAACATGATTTGCACATCCATATCGCACAGGAAAATTACCTGCTGTTTCCGAAAGCGATTAAACGTGAACAGGAAAGATTGCAAAAATGTTAAAAATAAAACGAATATACGACAAACCAGATGACAATGACGGTTTCCGCATTTTAGTCGATCGTCTCTGGCCCCGAGGAGTAACCAAGCAACGGGC
>JBAYCO010000418.1:0-4071 GCA_041668685.1 Victivallaceae bacterium
ACCGGGATTGTCCAGATAGACGATGATGTTGAAATCGGCGCCAATACCACTATCGACCGCGCCCGTTTCGACAAAACGTGGATAAAAAGCAACGTCAAGATTGACGATCAGGTGATGATCGCCCATAACGTCGAGATCGGCGAATCCACGGTCGTCGTCGCCCAGACCGGAATTGCCGGAAGCGCAAAGATCGGCCGCGGCGTAATGCTGGCCGCCAAAGTCGGGGTTAACGGCCATATTACCCTTGGTGACGGTGTAAAGGTTGCCGCAACTTCGAGCGTTTCGAAAAGCGTACCTGCCGGAGAAACCGTTTTGGGTACTCCCGCCGAATTTCAGCGTGATTTCATGTACCGTTTTGCTTTGCCGAACAAGGTGAAACGCCTGACCGGCAAGTTTGACGAGCTCAAAAAAGAAGTTCAGGAACTGAAAAACAAGTAGTTCTACCAAAGGTTTTGTGCCGCATTCTCCTTGTACGGAACCAACTGGCTTTCAGATAATTTAAAAAGCCGGATGTAACGGCTCGGTGGGCCGGCGGCCGAGTACCCTCATCGCGAGTTATGAGACCAGCGTCTTAGTAGTTAAAAATCAACAATATAAACAAAAATGTAGAATGAAAGTTTTGACAAAACCGCTTTCAGACAAGAATTGAATATATATGATGACTATGTTTTTTAAAAGAACGTATCTTCTCTTATGCCTTTTCGCGACAGCATTTTTTTTAATGTCGCCGTTTCGGCTTGTCGCTGATGATAAAGCGCCTCCCGACCCTCTCAGGGATAAAGCCAAGGCAAATAATTCAGAAGCTCAACTGGAACTTGGCAATCAATACTTTTACGGAAACCGGCGGTCGCAGAATTATACTTTGGCGGTTCACTGGTACCGTAAATCCGCGAAACAAGGAAATCCGGACGCACAATACAACCTGGCGGTTTGTTGTCAATACGGGTTGGGGATAGAGAAAAGTCAGTATCAGGCTTTTTTGTGGTACGGTAAAGCTGCCGCTGCCGGTTCGAAACCCGCCGGATACAGTCTTGCTTTGTGTTATCTGGAGGGAATTCCGGCGGTAAAAAAAGGAATGGAAAAAACTCCGGAAGTGCCGCAGGATTATCGTAGAGCACGAAAAATAATGGAGTCTCTCGCGCGCGACAATTACGTGCCGGCAATCCGGCAGATGGCTGTTTTTATACTGAAAAATCCTCTGAAGACGGCAGGTGAGGAAGAAAAGAAAGAAGCGTTTGAATTGTTTAAACAGGCCGCTGAAAAAGGCGATTCCATTGCTTTATGTAAATTGGCTGATTGTTTTTTTTACGGCATAGGCTGTCCGAAGGATACGGCGAAAATGCTTCTTTATCTGGAAAAAGCGGTAAAGGCGAATAATGCCGAGGCGATGGGGAAGCTCGGATATTGTTATCAATACGGGCAGGGGATAACGGCTGACCGGAAAAAAGCTTTTGAATTGTTTCAGCGGGCCGCGAAACTTGGTTTGCCGATGGCGCAGGTAAAAATGGGCGAATATTGTCTTGCCGGTCAGTTTGTTAAACAGGATTTTGATGCCGCGCGGGAATGGTTTAAGTTGGCGGCTGACCAGAATAACAGTTTTGCGATTTTCAAACTTGGCGTAATTTATGTTGAGGGGCTTGGAGTAAAATGTGACGAACGTAAAGGTGTAAAATATTTTATGGACGCCGCTCAAAAGGGCAGTCCTCACGCACAGTTCAATATGGGCTGTTATTTTCAGGACGGAAAAGTTTTGCAGAAGAATCTGCCGGCGGCATTTTTCTGGTTCAAACAAGCGGCGATGCAGAATGATCCGCGAGCCCAGCGGCGGCTTGCCTTATGTTATTTTCGCGGTCTCGGCACCAAGCAGGACGAAAAAGAGGGCATAAAATGGATGGAAAACGCCGCCCGGAATGGCGACCCTGAAGCGCTCAAGCTGCTTTCTCCCTGAAAAAGCGCTGATTTGACCTTAATTAATTCGAATTTTTGCATTTTAACTTAATTTCTAACTTGCGAAAGTAATTTTTGGGGTTACATTTAGAATTCTGCTTTCCATATGCGGAGAGATGGCCGAGTGGTCGAAGGCGCAGCATTGGAAATGCTGTGTGGGGGCAACTCCACCGAGGGTTCGAATCCCTCTCTCTCCGCCAAATTACCAGGTGATTATTTCATTGCCCTACTGTTTAATAGCTTTAAATGTTGAATCATCGCCTCTGTGAAAAAATAAATGTCCCGAAATGTTTCCATCTTCAATTACTGCAATCCCTCTTCCTGAAGCTGAATCCATTTCATCATTTCCCTCCCATGAAAATTCAACCATCTTGTTCCCTTTTGAATAGCGACAGTCCATAAAGCCATGAACGTAGCCAAATTGAAATTCTCCCATGTTATCACTATGAAATGAAATATATCCAGGGATTTCAGCATCAATAAAATCTTGATCCCATTGTTCCATTTCAGTTATTCGCCACTTCCCCGTAAATTCATTTTTACCCATTTATAACCTCATTTCTGAATGACTTGCTTTATTTCATTGATATTTTCTTCTATATAGTCCATCAATCCCGTAATAGTTTTGGCATCAACAAGCTCAAGCCCATAATGAGAAGCGAGATAAGAAAGGGAAAAGGAAATAAATGGATTATCCAGAATGCCGTCCTCATTGTCTTTCGTTGCCACGATGCTGCAAAGAGCTGCTTCTGATGCACGTTCTAGATTTTTCTTTGTATTCTTTATTCCCCTAAATTTCAGGCATATGGCTGGAGCAAAATGAAACAGGTCATCTGTGGTAATTTTTCTCCCTATAGCATTGCCAAATGGAATTGTTGCTTCGGCATCTTCATATGCTTCGATTATTTCATCAACCCATTGTCGTTCATCGTTCGGTATTATTTTTTTCATAGTCTAATATACAATAAGAAATTTTTATACTTGTGTTCACAAAACGGTTTGTTGGGAATATTAAGAAATTTGATTCCTGTTTAAAATACTTATGGTTAGTCGTTTTACTATTTCGGCTTCTTCTGCCTTACTTGAAGCAATAAAGAGCGTTAATGCCGCCAATGCCTCATTGCTGATAATCGCTTTACCGTTATTAATTAAGCTATTGTTTTGCTCCAGAAAGAATAAAAAACAAGCGGCAGCAATTCGTTTGTTGCCGTCAACGAATGAATGATTTTTGGTAATGAGGTAAAGAAGATTTGCCGCTTTTTCTTCTAATGAAGGATAGAGCTCCTGTTTCCCAAAAGATTGTTTTATCTGGTTGATTGAACTGTAAAAACTGTCGTCTTTGGGTTTTGCAAAAAAATCTGATTTAACATCAGAATACATCTCATGAATCATATCCATGTAATCATTAAATGCAGGATAAATCGTTTGGGTGGTACTCAGTCCTTTTTGGTCAAGTGTTTCATGGTCATAATCGTCTAAGAGTTCGAGACCTTTTGCGAATAGAGAAAGCATTGTATCATTCCGCTCATTCAATTCATCCTCTATCACTCTGTTTAAAATGCGAATACCTGTTTTTAGATATTCAACTTCCTGTTGCTTTTCTTTTAGACGTTTTTCATTAATGGCGTAACCCTGTACCAAATAGTCTTTAAGTCGCTGGGTTGCCCACATACGAAACTGTGTCCCTCTTTTTGATTTTACACGATAGCCGAGAGAGATGATTACATCCAGATTATAATATTGAGTACTGTAAATTTTGCCGTCAGCAGCAGTGTGTGCAATTTTTGCACATACTGAATCTTTATCTAATTCTTTCTCTTTAAATATATTATTGATATGCTTTGAAATGACAGACCTTTCTCGGTCAAACAATACCGTCAGTTGCTTCTGGTTCAACCAAACGGTATCTTTTTTAAATTTTACTTCTACCTGCGTTTGCTTGTCAGAAGTTTGATATATCTCGATATTGTTATTAATTTCTTCTCTCATATCAATGTCGCTTTAAATAATTTAGGTTACAATACAATATGCGAAATATGCAGAAAAACAAGTCAGTAAATACTGTATAGATAATGCTATTCCCTTTACTTAAACCATGAATTTATATTCACTTCTCTTTCCAGC
>JBAYCO010000419.1:0-4070 GCA_041668685.1 Victivallaceae bacterium
AAGATGTTTGCAGAGCGTGGAACCGTAATGACTTCAATGATGAAAACTGGAAAGCGGCCAAGGCTAAAGCGCCGGCTTATTGGAAATTACTTTATAACGGCAATTCCTTTATAAGATATTATATGCCGATCTATATGGGACTTGTTTCCATAGAAAACCCGTATGGCCCAAAACTTTTTTATTCTAATTCCGCTCCGGTAGTATTTAAAGTTGAGTTGCCGCAAGGCTTGAAGGAACGGAATCCGGTTTTATCATATAAAATATATAAGGCAGAACAGCCCTCAAGTTGGAGTTTGACTGAAAAAGAAATTGAAAACAAGCTGCCGGAAATGCTTATTGCGGACGGAGAAATAAAATCTTATGAAAAAGTTAAAGATTCGATAGTTTATGAGATCAGGAAAAAAATTTCCGCCAGAGGCATATATGCTCTGAAATTATTTTTGACGGCATCTGACGGAAAACTTATTGAAGAAAGACCGCTTGAACCGTTTGCTGTTCTGGGGAAGATCCCGATGAAAGAAGTTGAAGGGAATTCTTACGAGGACGGAATGCAGTTGAAACTGGAAGACGTTATTAACTTTACTGATTCTCACGATCCTCACTCGTGGGTCGAGGATAAAGGTTATTCCCAACATGTGAGCGGCGGACTCGGAAGTTATACGAGAAGAGACCGTCCGCCGTCTCCTAAACCTGAAATTATTAAAAACGGACAGCTTCTTTACAGAGAAACCGCGCCGCAAAGAGGAGCTCATTTTTCCTATAAGATAAAATTCAAACACCCGAA
The DNA here is from genome assembly GCA_041668685.1 of Victivallaceae bacterium. Classification (GTDB taxonomy): domain Bacteria; phylum Verrucomicrobiota; class Lentisphaeria; order Victivallales; family Victivallaceae; genus JAHOYW01. The sequence continues at coordinate 785 of JBAYCO010000419.1, forward strand.
TTCCTTTTATCTGATGGAACTGGAATATCCCGATGATGCGGAGCGCTGGTTTGCCGTATCATGTATTCCCTCGACTATCGGTTTTTCCGGATGCACGAGAATGGGGCCCGGTATCTGGACGGGAGACAAGTATCCTCTTTCAAATAAAATACGAAAGCTGAAATGGATATACCGGCCGGGCGGCAAGGATGAAATTTTATCCCTTATTAATCTTATGGTAAAAGGGAAAAGGGGAGCGGCCGCAACAAAATTAAGGACATTCCATATTGAAAACGAGTTGCCGGCGCTTAAAATAAACGGGTCTTCAGACCGCTGGTTCGGCGTTGATACGGAAAGGGCATATGGCGGTTTTTTCAAGAGCTTTAAATTAGTCAGAAGGCAGGAACCGGCTTCATACAGCAGAATGGACATGTCCAAATTCCTGCCTGTCGCAAGAAGACTGATTTCATTATGGCAATATTGGGACGCCGCTGAACAATATGCCCGTTATCTCCGTTTTTCCGGACAAAATATTCATTCCATGGGATGCTTCCAGTACGATGAACAGAATACTCCTTATGAATCAATATCCCCTTCGAGCAGTATTCCCGGCGATGTTCATGATATGGCAATGCGGGTATTCGGTTGCAACGGGATAAAAGTATTATGCGGAATTGAATACAGCGGGCATAGATGTCTCAGTGAAGAATACCCTTCATCACCTCAGATTCTGACTGGGAAAGAAACCGCGAGAATGATATCAAAGGACGGGAAAATTTCAAACAGCTGGAATTTTTTGCATCCCAGAGTGCAGGAACTTATGTTTGCCCTTGCCGAAGATTTAGCAGAAAAATTCAAATCATGCCCTAATTTTGCCGGTATTAACTGGAAACCTTATTTAAGCGGCGGCTGGCTGCCGGGGTTTTCCCAGATGAATTGTTTCAATACTTCTCCGCTTGATTTCAGTTATGATGACACCACTATAAAAATCTTCGAAAAAGACACTGGAATAAAAGTTCCCGGCAAACGGACAGACCCGGAACGTTTCGCTCAACGCTATAAGTTTCTATGCAGCGGGACGATGAGAAAAAAATGGACGGAATGGCGCTGTAGAAAAATGAAGGATTTCTGGTGCGGGATGAGAGATCGTCTGCGTTTGAAAAGAAAAAACCTGCAACTTGTGGTTTCCCCGTATGTAAATGTTCATCATGCGGTCCGGGCAGACAGCTATTCCGGTGGTATCAAAAAGTATATGAAGGATTTGGGCTGGGACCCGAATCTGTATTCAAATGAGCCGAATATGCTTATGACCAGATGGACAACTGCAATTCTGAAATCCGGACCCGCTCTGGGAATGGGGTACTATCAAGGCTGGATGTTAAATACGGAAAAAGACTATTGTGACCTCTATCCCCGATCACAGGGAGTTTACGTAATGCACCACTGGGATGAAGTGCCGCTTTTTACGCCGGGCGCGAAAGTATACAATAAAAAACAGAGAAAGTGGGATTATGAAAACGATTGGCCTTTTTCCGCCACTCTGGGCCGGGTTGAAGTACAGGCGGGCGGTGAAAACGCACGCGAGCCTTTTGTGCAGGCAATGATCGCTTCCGATCCTGAATTTATTTTGTTCGGATTTCTTGACGCGAACATGATAGTCGGACATGAACAGCAATTGAGAGAATTCGTTAAAGTTTTCCGCGCTCTGCCCAAAAAAGAATTTGTCAGGTTCGGCAATACCGGGTTTAATACTAATTTGGCCATTCGTGAAACCAAGCAGGGAGACTGCTGTTTTTATGTAGCCAATCCCGGTTACTGGCCTGTCAGCGGACAGGTTGTCCTGAGCGACGCCGGGGATATAGTAGATTTATCCGATAACCGGAAAGCAGTAACGAAACAGAGCGGGAAAAATACAATCGTTCCCATTGCCCTCAAGCCTTATGGAATTGCCGCATATCGCGTTTCCGGCCGCTCCAAGTTAGTTTCCTGGACAACGAAACCGGCGCCGGATAAGGAACTGGTTCATATGCGGAATATTATTGCGCAAGCTGAAAATATATTAAAAAAGCAGAAGACGAATAAAACTTTGTCGACGGAAGATATTGCTTTTATGGAAAGAACGGTTAGAAATGCCGAAGCCGATCTAACTGCCGGTAAATATGCTTCCGCGTGGGCATATTTGAGCAACGGTCATTTCTGGACGTTACTTCGTAATAGATCAGGTTATAAAAAAACTTATGAAAAAGGCATGGCGGAATACAAAGCAAAGAAATACAAGGAAGCGGCGGCGGCTTTGGAGGAGGCCGCTAAACTGGCTGAAACTCCTGATGAAAAATATAATTCAATGGTATATCAGGGATATTCTTTGAGAAACATGCGGAAATACGCTGAGTCTGCAAAGATTTATGATAACCTTATGAAAGTTGAGAATCTTTCCGTCGCTCAGAAAAATAATGCTTTCATTCAATACCTGAATAATATTTACTCCGGCAAAAAATATGAGGACGTTATTTCTACTGCGGAAAAGACGATAGCGGATGACAAAGCCTCCGGCAATATGAAGACCATTGCCGCTTTTCGGGCCTGCTTAGCCTCCAATAACCTGAGAAAATACGATGATAGAATAAAATGGGCTAAAAAACTGCAAGAGCTTAACCCCAAGGGAATATGGCATAGCCGTGGACTTATTTATCAGGCGCAGACATTGCGGACACAGAAAAAATACCAAGAAGCCGAAGAGCTCTTAAGTAAAGAAAATATTGCTGAAATGCATCCGTACCGGCAAGGGGAAGCTTATTTAGAACGCGCAGACATAAAGACGGCGCAAAAGAAATATGCTGAAGCCGTGCTTGAATATACCGCAATTTATGAATTACCCAAAGGAAATCCTAACCATAAAGCGATGGCAATTGCTTATGCAATTGAAAAATTAAACATGGCAGGCAAACCGGAAGAGGCACAGGTATGGATAGAGCGGGTTGATACCATCAAAAACAAATACTGGAAAACCCGCAGTCTGTTTTACCAAGCTCGAATGCTCCAGAAACAGGGAAAACTGAAAGCGGCAAAAGAAAAATGGGAAGAATGTAAGAAATCCGGTAAATGGTGGCAAAAAGAAGCTGATAAACAAATTGCCGTAATTGACAAAAAGCTGGGAGCAAAATAATTTAATATTATAGGAATTCGTTATTTTGACAGACTTTGCGCAGGCTGAGACTGAGCATAGCGAAAGTCAATCATTTTTGAAAAAAGCATTTTTTTAATTTTGTTCTTTGGACAGGATAAACAGGATAATACAGGATAAAAA
>JBAYCO010000420.1:0-4040 GCA_041668685.1 Victivallaceae bacterium
CGCCGTTGGCTCCCAAAATAAACCAGTGTTCGCCCGGTTTGACCTGCCAGTTGAAATCCTGCAAGACAAGTTTTCTGCTCAAAAAAACCCTGGCGTTTTTTATCTCAATAATATTTTCCATTTCAAAACCATTCGTAATTCGTAATTATCCTTTCTTGTATTCCATCCAGGCGTCGCGCAGTTCTTTGCCTTTGGCGAATTCCGCCTCCAGGGAGTCATATTCTTTATTTTCGATAAGCTTGCCGAGCTTTTCATAGCGTTTCCCAAATTCCCTGATCACTTCCAGGATGGCGGGCTGGTTGTTTTCGATAATTTCCCGCCACATTGACGGCAATGAGGAAGTTATCCGGGAAGTATCCCGGAATCCTGTGGCGCATCCGGAGTAACGCAAAGCCCTGGTTTCCGGGTCACAGTCCAGTACCGCTTCGGTAAGGGCAAGGGCGACTATATGCGATATGTGACTGGTATGCGCCACCAGTCTGTCATGTTCCCGTGCAGATATTTCAACTACTTTGGTATCGACCGTTTCCCAGAATTCCCTGACGCTTCGCAGTGCTTCGGCGGAAGTATTTTCAGTCGCGGTAATGAAAACTTCAGCGTTGGCGTAGAGTTTTTCAAAAGCGGCTTCAGGGCCGCTTTTTTCAGTTCCCGCCATCGGGTGTCCGCCGACAAAAGCGACGCCGCGCGGAACAAGGAATTTTTCCCCGCAGTTGACTATAACTTCCTTTACGCTTCCGATATCGCTGACCACTGTTCCCGGCCGCCAGCATTCGGCGAAGTTTTCAATATAATCCATGATCCGCGGAATCGGCAGACATAAAATCGTCAGGTCGGCTTTGCCCAGCAAATCCTTTATATCGTCACAACTTTCGTCGATAACGTCATTTTCCAAAGCCCATTTACGGACTTCGCCGCGCCGGGTCCAGCCCAGGCGGTGATACGGGCTTTTGCGCAGGGCCATTCCCAGTGATCCGCCCAGCAATCCCAAACCTATTATCGCAACGTTTTTAATTTTGACAGTCATAGCGCTCCAGGGTGTTACAGTAATTAAACGTGAATAATATACGGTTCCTTTGGGAAAAAAAAAGCGCGGCCGCCGGATTTTGTCCGAAAAATCACGCGGAAAGACGCGCACCCAGACAGTGAAAACGTAATCGGTTAGTTTCGTGCTGTATTTTTAATTTTTAATTTTCAATTTTCAATTTTTAATTTATATTTACGTATGGATAAATCAGAAAATAATTTTAATCGCCTTCTGCTGGAAATAAGTTTTGACGGCCGGAATTACGGCGGCTGGCAGATCCAGCCCAACAGCCCGACTGTTCAGGAACTTATCCAGGAGACCCTGACAAAATTATATTCAGGACAGGACATAAAACTGACCGGCAGCAGCCGTACCGACGCCGGGGTGCACGCGGTCGGCTTTGCCGCCAGCTTCGCCGTTCCGGCCCGCCCGCATATTCCGCCTGACAAGTTGAAAAAAGCGCTTAACGGCCTTTTACCGGATTCGGTCGCAATCCGCGGCGTCAAAGAAGTCCCGATGGATTTTCACGCTCGTTTCGATACTGCCGGGAAAGCCTATACTTACGTCATAAACCTGGGAGATGAAACTCCTTTTGCAAGTCATTATTCATGGCGTCCGTACCTAAAACTCGACATTGAAAAAATGCGGGAAGCCGCACAACACCTGATCGGAACCCATGATTTTTCATCTTTCGTTGTCAACCGGGATGATATTGATAACGCGGTAAGGACAATTTACAACATTGATTTTCAGGTTTTCGGCCAGTATTTGTGTATTACCTTCACCGGCAACGGCTTTCTGTACAGGATGATCCGCTGTCTGGTCGGCGCGCTGGAAGCGGTTGGAACAGGGAAAATTTCAGGCCCGGAACTGAAAACCATCCTCGAACAAAAAGACCGCCGCAAAGCTCCGAATACGGCTCCGCCATACGGTTTGTTCCTGATGAAGGTTTTTTATGACAAAGAAGATATAACAAAGTTTAAACTGGAAAATGTACCGTTTTTATAACTTTGTTCGTATATTGATATAGATAATTCATATTTTTATAAGGAGTTGAACTTTGATCAAAATATTTCCCGATTTTCCGGTTTTGTCAAAGTTTCTTTCGTAACACTTAACACGTAGCACGTAACACGTTTATTTGGGTCCAACTGTGCTGGTTTAGGGATTTTTTATGCTGAATTACATATTGCGGCGCTTTTTGTATTCGATCCTGATAATTGCCGGGGTCGTCCTGCTTACTTTCGTGCTTTTCCGGCTTGCGGCGGGCGATCCGGCGGCTGCGGTGCTGGGGAAAAATCCTTCCCCGCGGGAAGTTGAGGACCTGCGTTCAGACCTCGGCGCGGATTTGCCGCTGTTCTACGGCCGTTGGCGCAAAACCGAAGCGTTCAGTTCCGCCGATTTTTCAGTTCAAGCCAAACCGCCGGGCATAAAGTTTTCTCCTGAAATTGGTTTTAAAAACGGAGCTTTGTCCCCGGACGGCGGCAAAATCGAATTCCAACGTAATTTTGATATCGGCGCTTTTCCCCTGCAATGCCGGATAAAGTTCAGGGGAAAATGCCGAATTGGTGAATGTGAATATCAAAGCGTAAACTGGAAAAACCTGAACGTCGATATTTCACCGGATGAGAAATACTTGCGGCTGAGCGATTCCGGCGGCCTGCAACTGGCTTCGGCAGGATTTTTCCGCAAACAGGAATCCCCTTTCAACTCCCAGCTTTTTCGTTCAGTCGGGGAAATAATATCTTTCGAGTCAACTTTCCCGTTCGTAAGTTTCCTGAATTTCGGACGGACGATAATCACCCGTGAACCGATCCGGCATATTTTATGGCGCGGCGTAGGGCCTTCACTGTGTCTCATGATGCCGATTTTTCTCGGCGAAATGCTTTTTGGCATAGCCCTCGCACTGACCGCAACCGCGTTCAAGGGACGCTGGCCGGACCGTTTTCTGATGCTGTTGGCGATTGCCGGAATGAGCGTAAGCTATCTGGCGTTCATCATCGGCGGCCAGTGGTTTCTGGCATACACGCTGAACTGGTTCCCGGTCTGGGGCTGGGGAACTTTGCTCAATCTGGCGCTGCCGGTGATAATCGGCATTGCCGGCGGCCTGGGGGGAAGCGTGCGTTTTTACCGGACGGTGTTCGTTAACGAACTGAATCGCGAATACCTGCGGACCGCGGCCGCGAAAGGCTGTTCAAACTTCACGATTTACACCCGGCATCTGCTGCGCAATGCCGCCATTCCGATAATAACCCACGCCACCGCCGCCCTGCCGTTCCTGTTTACCGGCAGTTTACTGCTGGAAACCTTTTTCGGGATTCCCGGACTCGGCTATCTTGGGGTCGAAGCATTGAATAATTCGGATTTGCAGCTTTTAAAAGCCCTGGTAATCATAAGCGCGATACTTTTCGTTACCATGAATACGCTTGCCGATATCGCCTATGCCTGGGCCGACCCGCGAATACGCCTTAAATAGTAATGTTATATTAACACTCCGATCCTTTGCTGTATTCTGCCCGAAAAGCATAAAATTTTCTGAACGTTTAAAAAACGACAATTTATTATATCTTTAATCCCTCTTTAATATTTTTCTAACAATGTTGCGATAAATTTATGATATGTCGAAGAAACAATACTATTATCGTAAAAAACAAAAACAAAAACAAAAAAAACGGAAATTTTTATGATCAGCAAAAAAATTACCATCTGGCTGGCAGTCCTGGGATTTCTAGGTTCCCTGGGCGCAACAGCACAAACCCAGCCGCAAATGACAGACACAGACATGCAAGTTCCCAGGTCCGTCGAAAAAGAGGGTGAAAAATTAATTCTTTTTCCCGACAATTTTTCCAATCCTTATACAAAACTTACCCCAAAAACTGATTCCCGAACCGTCCATTTTATCCAAAACGACGCTCAACCGCAAATGACTACCAAAGTCTATGTACTCAAACATCTGCGGGCGTCAGACATCACCCCGTTCATACTTGGTGCGGTCAAACGTTTTTCCCCGCAGTCA
>JBAYCO010000421.1:0-4039 GCA_041668685.1 Victivallaceae bacterium
CCGGACTTGACGCCAACTGGGGATTTCGTTCAGCGTTGGAAAAATATTACCGCACCTTCCCTCAATATTTCGAAAAACGCATCCCCGACGAAGGAGGCCTGTTTCCATTTGTCAGTGGCCCGGCAATCAAAACAGCTGATGAATTTGTATATAGTTTCAATTGGTCTGGAAATAACAAATATTGTAAGGCGGTTGATATCCATTCTTTTATGTACAGTATCCCAGGGCAGTTGTATATTAATCTGGGCGAGAAACAAAACTTGGATATTGACCGCTCAAAAGTTACTGACGAGGAAAAAATGGCGGCTCTGAAACGCCAATTTGGAAAACAGGGGGCGGAGGAATCGATTTGTTACAATGTAAACGATAAACCGATTTTCGCCTATACCACCTACTCGGATTTTCAGGGGACCGTCAATAACGATCCGGTTTTACCTTATGGCAAGTATTACCTTGATTATCTTATTAATCATTCCCAGAATTATTCAGGCGTTGCGTATGATGGTTTGCTTGGTGGCTTAAATTATAGACGAAGTCACATTAAAGTAACCGACTTTAATTTGCTTTATAACCCCAGCGCAAAAAAATGTATGATTGACAATTTCTTTTCATGTCTTGAACTCGCACGTGCCATCTGTGAAAATTTCAGTAAATCAAAGAAATACATTATTGCAAATACCATCATCTCTAACCTGCTTTATGGTTCGCCTATGCTGGATATTATTACTTCGGAGGGGAGTATTAACATTTCTCCAGAAACAATGTTGTTGTATCGCCAATATATGTTCCGGAAACCGATATCTCTTTTAAGCAAGGGTTTTTGGAGTACTACAACACAGGAACAGTTAGAACAATATATAAAAAGATGTCTGGCATTTGGAGTTTTTCCTGGCCTGATCGACAAGACTCCTTCATCTATGCATATGTTTTCAAACTACTGGAGAAACCAGCGCTGGTATAACCGGGACAGGGCAATGTGGCGTAAATACAACCAACTGATTCACACTATTGCCGGTGCCGGCTGGCAAGCGGTTCCGTACGCACGTTTTATCGCCAAAGGCGATTATTACTGCGAACGCTTCGGCTCGTTTGACAAAGGCGCGGTGTTTTTTTCGCTGTACAACGGTAAAGACAGCGCTTCAGGCAAGCTTGAAATTGACAAAAAAGACCTTAATATAAGCGGCAAGATAGAAGTTTTAGATGAAATTAGTAATCAAATTTTACCATTCTCTGAAGATGCCAAAAAAATAAGCATTGAACTGAAATTAGAACACAATGACACGATTTTAGTAAGCATAAATTCTCCTGAAGCATTTAAGCGGCGACGGATAGCTCGCGCTCTAGCCTGGTTGGAATCACGGGAAAAGTGGCGTTCTCTAGACCGCATCTACGGTAATCGACTGACCAAATGGCCCGCGTTAAGATCATTTACGCCGGGGACATACACTGTCACTTCCCAATTCGCCCGTAGCGGCAAACAATCTTTAACTAATGATGAAAGTTTGTTCCTTGAACAAGGAAACCAGTTACTGCATAAAGACAAACATGATTTAAAACTTGGTGTCTGGGCCAAGGCGCAAGACGCTTCCAAGGCAAGTATTATCATCACAACGCAATATCTGAATGAAATACGAAAACATAGTTATACATTAACGCTTGACGGCGGCACCTATGATTGGAAATATTTTTCACTGGAAGTGCCATCGGCAAAAGCGCTTGAAAGCGTAATTGTGGGAGTTTATTATCAAGGCAAAGGTAAAGTTTATTTGGATGATATCTCGCTTACATGTTCAAAAGACGAATATAAAGAAAATTTATTGCGGGACGGAAGTTTTGAAGAACACTTTATGAGTACTACCCAGTGGGAAAATCTTGATCAACAAATGACCGAGCTCAAGGGTTTATTGAAAACTTTGCAGACAAAAATGACAATTGCGGCAGCCGATAAAGTTTATGCCAAAATGAGTATGATCGTCAGCTGGATAAACGGCAATAGTTTACAAGATCAAGCTGCACGTGAGCTCCGAGATATAGCGGATATCCAACGCCTTTTGCAAGTTGTTTTTAAAAAACAAACAGCAGAACAAACACGGTTTTAAAGCAGCTTGAAACCTGTCGATGATCTGAAATATGGGATATAGTGCCGGCAAAAGATTTATTACGGCTGAAAAATCGGCCAATTGACAAACAAAAGTGCAATCCGGGAAAAATAATACGGATTCAGGTAGGAGATAATGATGAAATCTGAGATTTTGGAAGTACGGCCTTATCAACTTATGTGTATTATTTGTTCTTTGGGGGGAGGACATTGCAAGGTACCCGGAGACCCAAAAGTCAGCAAAATATGGAGTATACTGGAGAAATCGCCGAATATGCCGGTTATGCTCCGTTGTAATACCATGTCGGTGTATCGTTATCAAAATCCGGGAACGGAAGATGATACTACGGAAGGTGAACTTTTCAACGTATTCAGAGATTTGACAATTTTGCAAAAACTGGGATTGGTACCCGGTAGTATGAGACCAGCTCACGAGTTTTTTCTGAGGATAATTGAAAATATTCCGTCGACTTCTGGCATTTGCGGGTTTGCAATGGATAACTCTGAAACCTGGCAGGGATGTCCTTTGAGTAAAAGCAATTACTATGAAAATGGGATCAAACAAGGTATTGAACTCCTGTACCGCGGCAGATCGGACGAGGAAACACAGCAGGCAAAAGAGATATCGTCCAAACTAATTGCGGAAACTCCATGTCTAAAGATGCGCCCTCATCACTTGCTGTGTTTTACTAATTTTTTCAGTCATCATGGAACGAATGAATGGAAACCGGTCATAGATAATCATTTGGAGATCTGGCAGCGGATATTGAAAGAGCCGGATGTTCCGATAGAACTCATTTCGGGGCCGTGCATGATATGTCCGGCATGTCCTCTTTATGATGCTGAAAATAATCTTTGCGTCGGAAAAATAGGCATTGGTTTACGCGATGAGAAAAAAGATCTCAACGTGCTTCAAATGACAGACCTGAAATATGGGGATATAATGCCGGCAAAAGATTTATTGATGCATGTATATTCAAAAATCACTGATACAGTTGACGCCTGCGGATGGCATGATGGCGTTAAGCGTTCTCCAGAGTGGAGCGTATGTACTTGTTCATATGTCAAAGGTCGTGAGAAAGCCATTAATGAATTGAGGCGTTTATGATATCAATAAAGTTCTTCTTGCCACACTCCTATGAAATTGGTGGGTAGAAATTTATTTCTAACAGTTTTTGTTTCCAAGCAATAAACATGTCGTTATAAAAATAGGATCAAAGTATATTATCTATTATTCGTGAATCCGTGAAAGAGACGAAAATAAATTAAGGGGAAAATCAAAGCAAAACGGCTGAAAATTCGGCCAATTAACAAATAAAAGCACAATCCGGAAAAAATTTAACGGATTCAGGAACCAGTCAAGGGAGGTTTTATCGGAGAATAACTGTTTTCAAATTTCGGGATTTTTGCCGTTAAACCGCAAAAAATACATCGCAAAACATAAAAAAGGGAAAGCGCGATATAATTACGGGGAAAATCAAAGCAAAACGGCTGAAAAATCGGCCAATTGACAAACAAAAGTGCAATCCGGGAAAAATAACACGGATTCAGGTAGGAGATAATGATGAAATCTGAGATTTTGGAAGTACGGCCTTATCAGCTTATGTGTATTATTTGTTCTTTGGGGGGAGGACATTGCAAGGTACCCGGAGACCCAAAAGTCAGCAAAATATGGAGTATACTGGAGAAATCGCCGAATATTCCGGTGATGCTTCGCTGTAATACCATATCCGTATATCGCTATCAAAATCCGGGAACGGCGGATGATACTCCAGAAGGCAAATTTTTTAATACTTTCAGGGATCTGGCAATTTTGCAAAGACTGGGATTGGTGCCCGGTAGTATGAGACCAGCTCACGAGTTTTTTCTGAGGATAATTGAAAATATTCCGTCGACTTCTGGCATTTGCGGGTTTGCAATGGATAACTCTGAAACCTGGCA